>JAEWJS010000045.1 GCA_023386495.1 Bacillota bacterium
ATTCGCCGTCTTCGCGTCGGTCCCCAGAAACAACTGCCGGCACTTGCCGCAGCAAGAGCCGATGACCCGCTTGCCGAAGTCTGCCTCCGCCAATGACATGCGCCGCCGCAGCGACACCTCCGCGATGCCCCTCTCGCGATCCCAGCTCACGCCCGCGATGTCTTCCGGCAGCATGATCACGCCCTCCGACGCGAGAAAACCAACCACAAGATCGTCCAAGTCGCTCGGCGTGCAAACGATCGTCGCGAACTCCAGCCCGTCAAGACGTATCGTGACCGGCACTTCCTCGGCCACTTCATCGCTCTCCCGAACCCATCCGCCGTCCTCGTACCGCCACACCGGCACGTCCCCCCGTACCGCCTTCGCGCTCTTCTCAGCGCTGTCCCGCTCGTTCCGCTTCGGCATGCTCTCCCTAGCCTTCCCCTGCTCCCCAGACTCAGACTCCGGCAAGCGCTCCTCCGTCTTCTCCCGCTCGTCCCCGCTCCAGCAAGCTCCCATCAATCCTCCGCCTCCGGCTTCTCCTTATACTTACGGTCCTTCCGCGAGCGAAAAGCATCCGCCTTATCCATCTTCACCGGCGCATTGTATTCCGGAATGCCTGCCGCCGGCTCGTAGACGCCTGTCGGATACAGCACATTGCCTTCCGGCCAGTACAGCTCCAGATTGCCCCGCGCGATCGGCGCCAAGCGCAGCCGGCCGTAGAATCGGCCATGCTCGTTATGCAGCACGACGGCCTCGCCCTCCACGAGACCCAGATCCGCTGCATCCTCGGCGCTTGCCAGCACATCGTACCGGTCCGCGCCGTTGAACGGATCGACTGCGCCGTACACCATCGAGTTGAACTGCTTGCCGCGCCTCGTCGTCGCCATGAACGAGCCGTCCGCCTTGCGCACGCCCGGCGACTCGATCGCCCATAGCTGGCCGCGCCCATCCGGCGTCGGACAGACGCCGCCCTCGCACAGCCATGCGCCGCCCCATTGGAACACGTCGCCCTGCTGTTTCAGATGCTGGATGCCGTCATAGTAAGGCACCGCCTGCGCGATTTCCGCGCGAATTGCCTCCGCCGTATCCGCCTGCAGACACTGCTCTGCCAGCGCAGGCTTCACGCGCATCGCCAGCTCGCGATAAATCTTCCACTCCTCGCGCGCTTCGCCGACTTGCGGCCCCCGAATGTAGGGCGAATAATAGACCATCCGCTCCGTCGACGTGGACGTGCAGCCGCCCTCTTGCTCGTATCGCGTCTTGGCAGGCAGCACGATGACCGCCTCCTCGGCATCGACCAGCATCGAGGTGTTCAGCACGATATCCTGATGCACGCGCAGCTCGACGCCTGCGAGCGACCGTCTTACCCGATCCGGATCCGGCATCGTCTCGAGAAAATTCCCGCCCGACGTGTAGAACAACCGCAGCTGACGTTCATGCCCTGTCGGCAGCAGCGCATTTTCGAGCGAAGCGCCGACAATATCGCCCTGCCACTTCGGCAGCTCGAACCCCCACTGCTCCTCCACGCGCTGAATGTCCGCTCCCTTGAATTCGCCGCCGGGCAGGGAGAACGGGTCGGCGCCCATCTCCCCCGAGCCCTGTACGCCGCTGTGCCCGCGAATCGGCATCAGGCCGCAATGCTCCCGCCCGAGGAAGCCCCGCAGCAGCGCAAGGTTCGCCACCTGCGAAATATTATCCGTGCCGAATCGATGCTGCGTCAGCCCCATGCTCCAGACGAACACCCCGCTCCGGGCGGCCGCCAGCAGATGTGCGAACGCTTCCATCCGGTCTCGCGACAATCCTGATCCCTGCTCAAGCTCCGCCCAATCCAGCCCCGCAACATGCTCCCGCAGATTCTCCACGCCGTTGACATGCGCATCGACGAACGGCCAATCGACAGCAGACCCCGCCTCCGCGGCTTCCATCTCGAACCATGCCTTCATGACGCCGTTCATGAAGTCGATATCGCCGCCGATGTTGACCGGGTACCAGTCATCGGCCAGCTTCGTCCCGAACATCGCGGATTCCGGCACCGACGGAATCCAGTAGCCGTCCATCGCAGGCTCGCGGTACGGATTGATGACGATGATCTTCGTCCCCTTCCGCTTGGCCGCGTACATATATTTGGTCGATACCGGCTGATTGTTCGCGGCGACGCTGCCCCAGAATACGAGCACATCCGTTCCGATCCAGTCCGTATAGCTGCAGCTGGACGCCGCGATGCCGACGGATCGCTTCAACGCGGTCTTCGACGGCGAGTGGCAGATGCGCGACGCATTGTCGATATTGTTCGTGCCGAGCAGCCGCGCAACCTTGCCTGCCATATAATACGTCTCGTTGGTCAATCCGCGCCCTGTCAGGTAGAACGCCGATTGCTTGGGGTCGATCGCCTTCATTTTCGCAGCGATGCGGTCAAGTGCCTCGTCCCAGCCGATGCGCCGGAACGCCCGGTCCCCTGGCTCGTGCAGCATCGGGTACGACAGCCGCCCGAGTTCTCGCAGCGCAGCGCTGTCCATGCCCCGCAGACGCTCGATGTCGCCGAGCAGCACCTCGTCCTTCGCCGGCGGCGCCGTATTGAGCCGCAGCACATTGAGCCGGGTCGTGCACAGATGCGGCCCGTCCAGCGTCTGATCCTTCAGCCCGGACACCCCCAGCGCGCAGCCGTCGCACACCCCTTGCGTCAGAATGCGGTACGCATACCCCAGGCTGTCCCTGTTGCGCCAAGCGACCTTCATCGTCTCCCGAATGTGATGCGGCTTCACCTTCCCGAGTCCCATCGGCACCGCGCTCACCCACAGTCCCGGATCCGGCCGCTTCGGCCGCCGGATCGGTCCGCCCTGCTTCGTCTTG
>JAEWJS010000063.1 GCA_023386495.1 Bacillota bacterium
GCAGGTGCAGGTGCAGGTGCAGGTGCCGGTGCCGGTGCCGGTGCAGGGGCAGGCGGCGGCGTCGGAGATGGTTCGTCGGACGAGCCCGTCGTCGGCGTGGCGGTCACCGTTGTCATGCTCTTGCCGCGCCATTCGGCTCCCCGCTCGAATGCGCCAAGATCCGGTGCCTGGCCGTTATAAGCCAGGCCGATCTGCCTGCCCTTATCGATGGCTGCGCTTGTAGATGCGAGATACAGGAAATTGGACGCCGAAGTGCTCGTGCTCGCGAACGCCGGGTTCGTGATCTTCAAGTTCCAGCTGTTATTCGTGTCGTCCACGGCCGAGGCGAGATTGACCGTGCCCGTACCGGCGGAGACGGAATTGCGAATGATGTCGCCCGAGCGCTGCATCCGGTAATTGTTCGTTGCGTTATTATAGGAAGTCGTGTTGTACAGGCTGTTCGGCAGACTCGCCCCGTTGAAGTCGAAGCCTCTGCCGAGATTCGTGTACGCCGTGCTCATATAGATGAGATTATCGCCGCTGCGTACGCCGGACTTGGAGCCGCCGAGCTTGTAGCCGTTGCCGTCGGCGTCAGGCGCATAAGGGATGCGTGCCGACTTGTAGCCGTTGCTGAAGGACTCGCTGTAAGCGACGATGTTGTTGGTGCTCTCCCAGAAGTCGAAGCCGTCATCGGAGTTGTTCCATGCTCTGCAATTGATGAAGACGTTATGATGGGAGCCGTGCTTGCTGCCGAATCCGTCGGCGTTCTCGCCGCCGGCCTGGTCGTCGTAATTGCTGTATGAATTCACGTTGATGATCGTATTGTTATAAGCGCCGGTCTCGATGCCGATGCCGGTGCCGCGGTTATGATGAACGTTGAGGTTCTCGATCCGGATATGATGGGCCTTGTCCTGAATGCCGATCCCGATGCCCTGCGCCTTCGTCACGTTAATGCCGGAGACGGTCCAGTAGGAGACATTGCTGAAGCGCAGCACCTTCGTGCCGAGCGCGCCGACGTTCGAGCCGTCCAGCTCGACCTTCTCGCCGTTGTAGTTCTTGATCGTGATCGGATTGCTGGCCGTTCCGCTAATTCTCGGGATCACAATCTTGTTCACCTTATGTACGCCGCCGCGGACATAGATCGTGTCGCCCGGCTGAACGACGCGGACGGCCTGGTACAGCGAGGCAAAAGGGGCGCTTGTCGATAATCCGGTATTCGTGTCTCGGCCGTTCGTGGCGACGTAGTACTTCTTGCCGGAGCCGATCGGGACGGGGGCTGCTGCCTGGCGTACGATGCTCGTCGCTTCGGATAAGCTCATGGCTGCTTGGGCTGGTTCGGGCAGCGACACAGCCGCTGCCGCCGTAACGGTAATCAGCAGGGGCAGCAATACGCTGCGTTTCGCTGCTCGGAGTACGCTTGACATGCTCACGATGATTCAACACCTCAATCTGATAGGATAGTTGTCTCTGGCAATCATTGTACATAAACACTACGCGAGATCTCGGTTAATGAACGATTTCTAATTTTTATTTAAACAATCTAATATTTAACATCCCAGTCGACTAGTCCCTAGGTCACTTGCCACGCCGTGCTTCCGAATTATCCTGATTATTCCGCATGAATAGCAGGCTTTGCGACATGCAGATGTCGGAAGGAATGGCGCAAGAAAGGGACTTGACATGATACAGATTGTAACGTAAATTAGATTTATGCAGCGAAAATGTATCAACGATCCGAGAAGGGGAAGGGGATTACCATGGACTTTAAGCAGTTCGTAAAGCTGATCAGAATGCGGATGGGGTTCATTGTATCGACTGTCATTCTGATTACGTTAGCTACCGGTATATATAGCTACTACTACGTTGAACCGGTCTATCAAGCGTCCGCCAAGCTGGTGTTGACCAAGTCCGACGAGCAGATTCAGGAGCGACAGAACGATTACAACATCCTTATGGCCAATGACCTCCTCATCGGTACATACCGGGATATCGTGAAGACGACCCGGCTGATGTCCATCGTCGCGGCGGATCCGACGATCGGGCTGACGGCAGAGCAGTTGATCGGGAAGGTCAACGTAAGCTCGCCGAGCACCCAACTTATGACAATTGATGTACAAGATCCATCTTACGACAAAGCCGCGCTCATCGCTAATGCCGTAAGTCGCGTACTTGTCCAGGAAATTCCGGGAATTATGAAGATGAGCAACCTATCTATCCTGAGTGAAGCGCCTCAACAAGCGAATCCATCCCCCATTCAGCCTAGGCCTACCATGAATATGGCGATCGGCTTCGTCATGGGTGCCATGCTGGCCATTGCGGTCGTAGTGCTAAGGGAGTATATGGATGACAGCATCCGGACCGAGGAAGAGATCGAGCAGATCGCAGGGCTGTCCGTTGTGGCGACTGTGCCTCGACTGAAGAAGAATCAAGTGCTGCCGATGGTACGCGCGGAGTCCAATAGAAAAGCAGGTGACAGATCGTATGTTGCAGTCGAACAGCAGTAACGCCATCTATCAAGCTTATTGGAAGGTAAAGACCCGTCTCGAAGCCGCGTGTCCGGAGCCAGGCTGCAAGGTGCTGACCATTACCTCGGTGGAAGCGGGGGAAGGCAAATCTACGACAGCCGTCAATCTGGCGACCGCTTACGCCGAGAACGGCAAGCATGTCCTGCTCGTCGACGCGAATCTGCGCAATCCCGTCATTCATAAGCTGCTCGGATTGTCCAATCGCAGCGGGCTGACGAATGTGCTGTTCGAACAGGCTGATTCCGAGACGCTTGTGCGTACGACAGGCATGAATAACCTCGATGTCATTACCGCAGGCCCGCCGACCGACAACCCGGTAGGACTGCTGGCGACGGGACGAATGGAAGCCGTTGCGAAGCAGCTGCGTTCGCAATACGATCTGATAATTCTCGATTCGCCGGCAGCCGCGATCAAGACGGATGCGCATATTCTCGCCTCCGTCAGCGACGGCGTGCTGCTCGTCGTGAAGCAAGGGAGAGTCAAGCAGGAGAAGCTGCGGAAGGTGACAGGCGAGCTGGAGAAGGGCAATGCCCGAATTATCGGGGTCCTCATGAATCAAGTGAGCCTGAAGAACGCGCAATAGGATGGACACGATGCAGGCCAGCCCGCCGCTAGCTAGCAGCCGCAACCCGCTGTTCCTCTCCGAGGCCATGCTCGCGGCGTATGTATTCGCTGTCGTCGTATTCTCCTTCCGATCCGGGACGACCATCATCGCCATGGCGATGGGAGTCTTGATGGTCATCGCGTTCCTGTACGAATCGCTCTTCCGGATCAAGGGATTCAAGTTCATCCTGCCGATTCCGCTCGCCTTCTTCTATGCCTTCGTCATCTTCGCGTTCGTCAGCCTGCTCTGGTCGAGCGGCGGGATGAACATCACCGTTACGCTCTTGCAGCTATTCGTCAGCACATTCGTCATGGTCAATATCGTGCATCATCGGCAGAGCATTGCTTGGCTGAAGGGCGGCTACCTGTGCGCGCTGCTCTACACCAGCTTCGATGTGTGGCGGTCGGGCGATTTTACCGGAGGCGATGGGTCGGAGCGGGTTACTTCCTTCTTGGGCAACGCGAACGTGCTGGCCATCGCGCTCTTCATCGGCATTCTGTTCCTGCTGGACAGCCTATTCAAGATACGGGATAAGGCGAAGTCGCCTCTCATGCTGCTGATACAGAATGGCGCCATCGTGCTGCTGCTAGCGCTCTTCTCCTATGAAGTGATCTTCCTGACAGGATCGCGCAAGGGGATGATCTCGGTCTTCCTCGTCTTCTTCATGTTCTTCCTGCGGAGCTTCCTGACGGCGACCTTCATGAAGAAGCTCCTGAACATCGCGATCGGCGGGGTCATTATCGCGGGGCTCTACCAATGGCTCCAGGAATCCGTATTCTTCAAGCGCTTCCTGCGGCTGTTCAGCGTCCTGTCCGGCGAGAACGTGAACGAGGGCAGCCTGAATGAGCGGGCCAGCATGGCGATGGACGGCATCCGGCTCTGGATGGAGAAGCCGATCCTCGGCTGGGGAACGAATCAATTCCGCTATATCTCCGGCTATGATAAGTACGCGCATAACAACTACGTCGAACTGCTCAGCAATAACGGCATTGTAGGCTTCGTCATCTATTACCTGATGATCGTCGCGCTCTTGGTGCTCGGCGTGAAGCTGGTTCGGCATCCGGACAAGAACCGCAGCTCCCAAGGCTGGTTCACGCTGACGGCACTGGTCGTGATCATCGTCTGGGATTTTGCGCTCGTCTCCTACTACAGCAAGCTGCACTGGCTGCTGCTGTCTATCTTGATCGGCATGACGTATAATGCGGCGGTGCCAAGGCCTAAGCGCGCCGCTGCCAACAACGTAAGCCGTCCTGCAAGCTGAACGCTTGCGGGACGGCTTCGTCCGTTGTTATGCGTTATATTCGTAGCGATTCAGATTCAGCTGCCGAAGGGTCACAGGGAATACTTCTTCAAGAAATTCATGAGCTCCGTCTCTGCGGCATCGCTCAGCAGCACGATTCTGCCGTTCGGATAGGAGACCGTCACTTCCGCAGGACCGACAATCAGCGTGGCCGGTCGTACTGGTGCCGGCGTCGGTGTCGGCGGAGGGTTAGGCGTCGGGTTAGGGGTAGGGTCGGGGGACGTCACGCCGCCGCGCCATTCTGCGCCGTATTCGAATGCGCCGAGATCAGGCGCGGTGCCCGTGAATTTGAGGCCGGTGCGCGTACCGCGATTAAGCGCGGGGCTGTTGGCCGAGAGGTACAGGAAGTTCGGCGCCGCCGGATTCGTGCTGGCGAATCTCGGATCCGAGATGTTGAGGGTCCAACTGTTGTTCTGCTGCGTGGAGCTCGAGATGGAGTTGCTGCTGCCGTACGAGATCGAATTCTTGATCGTGGCGTTCTGCAGCCGGTAATTCACGCCTTGGTTATCGTAGGCCGTACAGTTGATGAGCGTATTGCGCGCGGTGGCATCGTTCCAGTCGAAGCCTCGCGACAGATTCAGGTAAGACACGCAATAGATAAGGAAGTTATTGCCGCTGTTGTTGCCGCCGCCGAGCTTGAAGCCGTTGCCGTCGCCATCGGGGGATATTGCCCGTCCGTTCGCGTCCAGTCCATTGTGATGGGCGATGCAATACATCGCGAGGAATCGGCCGGCATCCCACGAATCCCATCCGTCATCGGAGTTGTTGTACGCTTCGCAGTAGACAAAGACGTTGTCGCGGGAATCGAACTTCGGCGCGAAGCCGTCCGCATTCTCGCCCTTATCCTGCGAATCGTAGTTGAAGTAAGATTTGACCCGCACGATCTGGTTCTGGTAGGCGCCTCGCTCGACCGCGACGCCTGGTCCGCGATTATGATGCGATTCCAGATTCTCGAGACGATTGTGGTGGGCGTTATCCATGAAGCTGATGCCGATCCCGCCTGCCTTGGTGACGTTGATGCCGGAGATCGTCCAGTACGAGACATTGCTCCAACGGAGAATTTTGGTGCCGTCGCTGAGGCCCGAGCCTTCGAGGGTAACCTTCTCGTTGTTGTAGTTCTTCAGCGTGATCCGATTGGTCGCCGTGCCGCTGCGGGACGGCCCGATCGTCGAAGTGATGCGGTAAGTCCCTCCGCGCACATAGATCGTATCGCCTGCCCTCGCAGCCGATACGGCCTTGCCGACCGTCGCGAAGGGGCGGTTCAAGCTCAAGCCGTCATTCGAATCTCGGCCGGTTGTGGCCACGTAGTAGGTGCGTCCGCTTCCAAGTGCCAGTGGTTTCATTGCTGCCACAGCCTCGTTCGCGAGAGTCGAAGGTACGCCGGCTGCCATTAGCTCCGATGCCGTAACCGTTAACACTGGGCTCATTCTACCACTCTCCTCAAAACTATTGAATGGATTACAATGTTATCCTATGCGTGGTATGCGAGATTGGTTAGTCCCTTGTCCGCAATTGGGCCGATGCATTCGTGGAATAGGCATCCGATTGTTGGGAATAGTAGAACCAAGAAGGGGGAGGCGCCAGTGGAGCTTACGCCGGAGCAGCACGTCACGCTGCATGGCTTCAACAACCTGACGAAGTCGCTTAGCTTCAATATGTATGATATATGCTATACGCGGACGAAAGAAGAACGCGAGGCTTATATCGCCTACATTGATGAACAATATAATTCCGACCGGCTCACCAAGATTCTGAAGGCGGTCACCGAAATCATCGGCGCGCACATTCTTAACATCGCGAAGCAGGATTACGTTCCGCAGGGTGCCAGCGTCACCATCCTTGTGTCCGAAGGGCCGATCGTCGAGGTACCGCTGGAATCGTACGAAGAATCGCCGGGACCGCTGCCGGAAGCCGTAACCATGCAGTTGGACAAAAGCCACATCACCGTCCACACGTATCCCGAGTACCACCCGAGCGAGGGGATTAGCACGTTCCGCGCGGACATCGACGTCTCGACCTGCGGCGAAATCTCGCCGCTGAAGGCGCTCAACTATTTGATCCACTCGTTCGAGACGGACGTGATGACGATCGATTATCGGGTGAGGGGCTTCACGCGGGACATTAACGGACATAAGCTGTTCATCGATCACGAGATCAATTCCATTCAGAACTATATCCCGGACGAAGTGATCGACCTGTACCAGATGATCGACGTGAACGTGTATCAGGAGAACATTTTCCATACCAAGTGCAAGCTGCGGGAGTTCGATCTGAACAACTATCTGTTCGGCTACACGAAGGATACGCTGAGCGAAGAGGACCAGCGGATGATTACGGACAAGCTGACCACCGAGATGGACGAGATTTTCTACGGGAAAAATATATGGAGCCGGCTGTGATCAAGCGTCGGAGCCCGGGGTGGCGGTGCGAGGAATCGCCGCCTGGCGCGGTGTGCAAGGTGCAGCGCTCGAGGTGGCCGTCGCCCGGAGTTGTCGCTAGGGGCCGTCGCCGTATGGCGGGGGCCTCTTGTGATGCCGCCGGAATAGCGAAGCTTTTTCCCTGTTAAGGATACCTCATGCGCTAAATTCGCCCGAAATCCCCGATTATACCCGATTAGAGGTACGAATGCGCTAAATAGCGAATGGATGTTCGTTATTTAGCGACTTTGACTGTCGAGGCGGCCTTGCTGGCAGAATCTGCCCCGAATTAGCGCACCAGATATACGCTAATAGCGCAATCGTTGCGCTAATCGTTCGTGAACCCTCCCGTGGTCGCACGAAGTACCTCTGAGCATGCGCAATCAGCATGTGCGGGGGATTTTTGCCATGCCCGCATCTTCCTTCTTGTGCATTCCATACCCTGTTGCACGCTCCCGTATCCCCCTTCGCGGACCGCCAATGGTACAAGCGATATGACATTTATCATACCCGCTACCTGACGCTTATGACTTATAGAATTCGGCGGTGTTTTTTATACTATAGGGAGCAAAGTGTCACATGAGGAGGAATCAACTGCAACCATGAAGGATCCCAATATCGCACAGTTGAAAAAAGCCGTTGCCCCATACGAGCAGACCGATACCGCAGCAAGCATTCGCCAAGTCGTCAACACGATCGGACCGCTTATCTTGTTCTGGTACTTGGCATACGCAAGTCTATCCGTGTCGTATTGGCTGACGCTGCCGCTTATACTCGTGACAGCAGGTTTCATGGTAAGAACGTTCATTCTGTTCCATGATTGCTGCCATCAATCCTTCTTCAAGAGCCGTCTGGCTAACGATATTCTCGGCACGATCACCGGCATTCTGACCGTTGTGCCGTACCAGCAATGGAAGCATTCGCATTCCGTCCATCACGCGACAAGCGGCAACCTCGAGAAGCGCGGCGTCGGCGATGTCTGGCTGCTGACGGTTCAGGAATACGTCGAACTGTCCGCCTGGAAACGCCTGTACTACCGCATCTATCGGAATCCGTTCGTCATGTTCGTGATCGGGCCGATCTACATCTTCATGATCGACTATCGTTTCAACCGCAAGAACGCGCGCCGTAAGGAACGCATCAACACGTATATCACGAACCTGGGCATTGCAGCCCTGTATGCGGGCTTGATTCTCGCAGTCGGCTGGGAAGCATTCTTGCTCATTCAAGGCCCGGTGTTCCTGCTGTCCGGCATGATGGGCATCTGGCTGTTCTACGTGCAGCATCAGTTCGAGGATTCCTACTTCGAGCATGAGGAGCAGTGGAGCTACGTGCAGGCAGCCGTCGAAGGCAGCTCGTTCTACAAGCTTCCGAAGCTGCTGCAATGGATTACGGGCAACATCGGCTATCACCATGTGCACCACCTGAGCCCGAAAGTGCCGAACTACAACCTGGAGAAGGCACATGCTGCTACGCCGCCGCTCCAACAAGCCACGACGATTACGCTCAAGACGAGCTTGAAGTCGCTCAGCTATCGCCTGTGGGACGAGGAAGGCAAGTCGTTCTTGTCCTTCAAGGAAGTGAAGCCGATCCTCCGCGCGGCGAAGCATGCGGCATCCGGCGCAGCCGGCACATCTGCCTCCGAGGCCGCGATGGAATCGGTGAAGGAAAGCTTGGCAGGCCGCAGGCCGAGCTACGAGGGCAAGTAACGAAGTAACGAACGAAGGGCTGATTGTCCCCAGTCGAGAGCGAATATGCTACAATGGTTGGAGACAACAAGCTGCGGATCGGAAGAACGGTACGGAGGACGGGAGGACGGCAAGGCATGCGGCACTGGATTCAATTCTTTCGGAAGAATACGGGTCTGAGTCCCTACGTGTGGGTCGTCTTCTACATCCTCCCTTTTTATTTCATCTTTCAGAAGTCGTCGCCGTACCAGATCGGACTCGGCATCGCGATGATCATCGGATTCTTCATCTGCTACGTGCTATCCTTCGTGTCACGGGGATGGCTTGTTTATTTTTGGACCAGTGTCCAGATCGCCATCTCGATCGCCATGAGCTTAGTGTTCGGCTATATATACTTCTCGCTGTTCTTGGCGTTCTTCATCGGCAACCTGAAGAATAAGATTGCCTTCATTACGCTGTACGTCATCCATCTCGTTAGCACGTTCGCGACGATCAACTACGGGTTCGCGACGCAGAATACGCTCTTGTACACGCAGCTCCCCTTCGTCTTCTTGAGCCTGGTGGCCGTTATTCTGCTGCCGGTGAGCACGTACAACAAGAACAAGGAAGATAAGCTGCAAGGGCAGCTGGAGGACGCGAACAAGCGGATCTCCGAGCTGGTGAAGCTGGAGGAGCGGCAGCGCATCGCGCGCGACCTGCACGACACGCTGGGCCAGAAGCTGTCGCTTATCGGTCTTAAGAGCGACTTGGCCGGGAAGCTGCTTCGCAAGAATCCCGCGCAGGCACAGATCGAGCTGAACGACGTGCGGCAGACCGCCCGGACCGCGCTGAAGGAGGTTCGCGAGCTGGTCACCAAGATGAGGGGAACACGGCTCGAGGAAGAGGTGTTTCGCGTGAAGCAGATCCTCGCCGCGGCCGAGATCGAGTTCGTCCTGATCGGCGATCCGAAGCTGACGAATACGTCCTTGATTACGGAGAACGTCGTCAGCATGTGCCTGAAGGAAGCCGTGACGAATGTCGTTAAGCACAGCGGAGCGACCGAATGCGAGGTTGAGATACGGCCGACGCCTACCGAGTTGATCCTGCGCGTGCAGGATAATGGCGTCGGGATCTCGGATTCGAAGAAGAGCGTTCACGGTCACGGCCTGCAAGGGATGAAGGAGCGGCTGGAGTTCGTGAACGGCAGCATCGACATAACGGGCCGCGAAGGGGTCACGATCGAGCTTCGCGTGCCGAACGTGACGAACCTGACGAACCCGAGGGAGAGGGAGGTGGAAGCATGATTCGCATCGTCATTGCGGAAGATCAGCGGCTTTTGCTGGGCGCGCTCGCATCGCTCCTGGACTTGGAGGAAGACATGACGGTCGTCGGACGCGCGGGTAACGGGGAAGAAGCGCTTAAGCTGGTGCAGCAGCATCAGCCTGACGTCTGCATCATGGATATCGAGATGCCGGCGAAGAGCGGACTGGATGCGGCCGAGGAGCTGAAGAGCGCCGGCTCCGATTGCAAGGTGATCATTCTGACGACGTTCGCGCGGACGGGGTATTTTGAACGGGCGATGAAGGCAGGCGTCAACGGCTATCTGCTCAAGGACAGCCCGAGCGAGGAGCTGGCCAGCTCGATCCGGAGCATCATGGCCGGCAAGCGCATCTACGCCAGCGAGCTCGTCGACGAAGCTTACAGCGAGGAGAACCCGCTCACCGAACGGGAGAGCGAAGTGCTCGTGCTGATGGCCGACGGCAAAGACACGAAGACGATCGCAAGCGAATTGTTCCTGACGACCGGCACGGTGCGCAATTATATATCCGTCATTCTCGACAAGCTGGACGTCAGCAATCGCATCGAAGCCATCAAGCGGTTCAGGGAAAAGGGCTGGTTCCGGTAAAAGCGGGGGCGTGCCCGTGCGATCGGGGGCAGCGATGGCGCAACGAGTGCGGAAAACCGCACTCGTTCGGCCCATGCAGGCCGCTGCGAGCGCAACGAGTGCGGAAAACCGCACTCGTTCGGCCACGCAGGCCACTGCGAGCGCAACGAGTGCGGAAAACCGCACTCGTTCGGCCCATGCAGGCCGCTGCGAGCGCAACGAGTGCGGAAAACCGCACTCGTT
>JAEWJS010000067.1 GCA_023386495.1 Bacillota bacterium
CTTGCCTCTTAAACAAAATACCCCCCCCCCCCCGCGGGGGACCGGGGGGGGGGCGGCCGCGATGCGGACTGGCTATGAAGGGCGGTGAAAGTGCTGGCTTCTAGTGCGTGTACGCCGCCACGTTGTCGGTGTCTACTGCCTCGTGCAATGCCGCGTTCAGGCCGCTAGCGATGACGTTCGCGATATCTTCAATGAAGGAGTCGACCTCCTTCGGCGTGACGAGCAGGTCATGCCCCATCGGCTGCAGCACTTCCCGCACCAACTGCAGGCGTTCCTGTTCGGAAATCGTATGGAGCAGCCCGAGGATCGGCCCGGCATTGTCCGTCTGGGTCCGGAAATGCTCCGCCATCATCTCGATGCAGCTGTTCACGATCGTCGAGGCGTAGACGACCGTCGGAACGCCGATCGCGATGACCGGCACGCCGAGAATCTCTTCGGTCAGCCCCTTGCGCTTGTTGCCGATTCCCGAGCCGGGATGAATGCCGGTGTCCGCGATCTGAATCGTCGTGTTCACCCGCTCGACCGCCTTCGAGGCCAGCGCATCGATCGCGATGATGAGCTCCGGCTTCGTCTGGTCGACGATCCCTTGCACGATATCGCTCGATTCGATGCCCGTGATGCCGAGCACGCCTGGCGCAATCGCGCTGACCGGCCGGTAGCCCGGCGCGACCTGATCCGGCATGAGCTCAAAATAATGCCGCGTCACCATCGCATTCTCCACGACGAGCGGACCGAGCGCGTCCGGCGTCACGTTCCAGTTGCCTAGGCCCACGACCAGCGTCCTGGCCGTCTTCGATACGCCGATTCGCTTCAAGAACGATTCGAACTCGCGGGCGAACGCCGTGGCGACGCGGTCCTGCAGGGGCGTATCCTGGCTGCGCAGGCCGGGCACCTCGAGCGTCACGTAATGACCGACCATTTTCCCGATCGCCCGGGAGCCTGACTCGTTATCCACGCTCATACGCGTGATGGTAATGCCCTCTTCATGCAGCGTTTCCGATGTGATGCCGGGGATCGTCGTTCCCGCGTAGCCGACTTGCGCGATTTCCTGCGCTTCCAGCGCAAGGTCGGTGCGAACGTCGTATTGACTCAGATCATGATCATTCATGCAGGCGGAATCCTCCATCATTCGATTTGAGCCTAGTATGCTAGGGGTTCCATCCTTTTATGCGCGCTGCCGGCAACGACTTGCTGGCGCTATTGCTTTTTGGGCCTGCCCGTGCTAAAATGTTTCAAGTTGTTGTCTATTCGTGCATTTCCGCTTTACAGGAGGTGAAACACATGCCAAACATTAAATCCGCCATCAAACGCGTAAAAACGAACGAAAAGCGCCGCGCGCTGAACGCTTCGCAGAAGTCCGCACTTCGCACGGCCGTGAAAGCCGCTGACGTCGCAGTTGCAGGTACTGACGCAGAAGCAGCAGCAGCAGCCCTGGCTACGGCTTCCAAGAAATTGGACAAAGCCGTCACGAAGGGTCTGGTTCACAAGAACGCAGCCGCTCGCAAAAAATCCCGCCTGGCCAAGAAGCTGAACGCTCTTAAGGCACAAGCTTAATTGGACCCTATGGGACTGAATATCGTAACGGAATAGAGGGGCAACCCTCTATTTTTTTGTGCCTTGATCGAAGAAACCCGCTCCTCCGCATGCTTGCAGAGGGCGGGCTATTTTTCGCGCTCACGCGCTCATGGATAGAAAGAACAATTCCAAGCCTAGCTCCTTGTCGATCTGGCCGGTCTTCATCTTGTAGTCGAGCTCGGCAATGCCGTGCACATGGCCGGCCAGCCGCTCCGGCGTCCAACCGCGGGCCTTCTCCGCCGCGAGTTTCACCGCATAAGGGTGCACGCCGATCTGCGAAGCGATCTGCTGCTGCGAATAGGATCGCTGCTCCAGCTCCTTGATCTGCAGCATGATGCGCAGCTGCCTGGCTACCAGCGCCGCGATCTTGATCGGTTCCTCCTTGCGAATGAGCAGCTGTCGATATAGCGTGACCGCTCGCTCGATACGCGAGGACACGCACGCGTCGATCAGCGCGAACACATCCTCTTCGAGCGTCGGCACGGTCAGTCTATCGATATGCTCGACCGCGATCGTCCCGCCTTGGCCGACGTGCAGACACAGCTTGTCCGTCTCTTGGGACAGCGTCTGCAAATTGTTCCCCATCCGATGAATCAGCCGCTCCGCCGCCGGCTCCGCGATCGTACGTCCTTGGCCCGACACTCGGCGCAGTACCCAGCGGACGAGCTCTACGCCCTCCAGCTCTTGGAATGCGATCAGCGCATCCGCTTCCTTCAGCACCTTGACGACCTTACGCCGCTCATCCAGCTTCTCGCTATGGACGATGAACACCATGACCGTCGAATCGAGCGGCTGCTTCAGATAGGCGAGCAGCCGCTCCGTATCATGCTGCAGCTTGCCTTCCTTGGCCGCGGCCGCGAAGACGGATTGGTCGCGTACGAGTACCAGCTTGCGCCCGCCGAAGAACGACATCGTCTCAGCCTCGAGAACCGCGTGCTCGACGGCCGATTCCGAAGTATCGAATTTGATGATGCCGAGCTCGCGTTCTTCGGGCATGAGCAGCTTGTCCGTCAGATAAGAGACGAATTCCTGCGTCCGGTAACGATCCTTGCCGTAGACGACGTATACCGGCCGGAAGTGTCCGGCATTCATTTCTTTGATCGCAGCGCTGGCATTCATGCCATACGTCCCCCTTCATGCTTCACATTAGGCGCAACAAAGGGATGACGCCTTGAGCGGCTTCATCCCTTTGTCCTTGATGATCTATATAAACATCATCGGGACGGTCCATGGTCCTCCCGAGGATGGTCATACGAAGATCAAGGTTTCTCGCTTTATCCTCTTGCCATATCGTACGCAGGAGGAGCAAGAAGTGTGCACGGTTCGATAACTATATTATTGCTTCGACTCGGTACCGGCCTGCACGTCGATCCGGAAACGCTCGGATGCGCCGTCAGGAGCGACTACCTCGTACTCGAACGTCTTGCTGTCTTCCGACCATGCTGCAAGCCGAATCTCGCCTGCCAGCTCGCGGCTCTTGAACAGTTCCTCGCCTGTACCCGCATGGAAGACGGTCACGCGGGCATCGGCGGCAATTGCGCGGTAAGCGCCGTCCGGCGACACAGCCGCCGCTAGCGCTTCGGGCACCGCAGCCGCAATGCCCATCTTGCTGTTGTCGCCGCTCTGCGGCGGCACAGCCGCTTCCTCAGCAGCGCCATCATCGGCTGTCGGCTCGACTTGCATCGTGTTGATCGACTCTTCCGAATCGCCGCTCGGCGCGGCGATTCCTGCACCGGGAGCCGCACCGCTCGATTGCGGCGCCTTCGGGGCGGCATCCTGCAGCATCCCGCCATTGCCGTCTGACAACGGAGGAGATGCAGGCACCGGTTCGCTCGACATGGCGCCTCCCGATTGGTCCGTCGCGTTGTTCATATGCACAAGGTCATCCTTGGCAGCATCGCCAGCCGCCGGCGCTTCCCGTACGGCGCTGCCAGCATCGAATTCTGCTTCTGCATTCGCATCCGCTGCGGAATTCGCATCCATCTTGCGGAGCGCCGTGCTGTCTTCCGGCGATGCATCATTCGATGCGGCCGTATCCATCATCAGCATGTTCGCGCTGCTATCCGCTTCGGATTCCATCGCCGTTCCGGCATCGTTCATGTCGCCTGCCGATTGGGGATCGTAGGTGACGAGGAACAATCCGACCACGACGCCGGCCGCGATGACGCCGCTTAATGCGCGCAGCGAGAAGCGGTCGCGCAAGCGGCGGCGGCGAGCAGGCTCTTGGCGCATCCCGTCAAGCGGAGCGGCGACGGGAGCCGAGGCCGCTGCCCGTTCGTTCGCCTCGCGGAGGTCAATCTGCTCCAGTTGCGGCAGGATGGCGTCCACTAGGCTGTATTGGGGCGTGACTTTCGGCAAATTTTCCAGCTCGGCAGAGAGCGATTGGAGCCGTTCGAACATCGCTCTGCAATCGCTGCATTGCGCAAGATGGGCAGATAACGCTTCGGACTCGAACGCATCGAGATCGTCGTCCAGCTGCCGTTGCATATCGATCATCACCTCTTGGCAAGTCATCCTCGGACACCACCTTTCTGGTAATCTTGGAGGTACGTTTGGAGCTGCTGTCTTGCGCGGAACAGATACGATTTGACCGTATTGAGCGGCAAGTCCAGCGAATCCGCGATTTCGTTATAAGAGAAGTCTTGCAAATACCGCAGTACCACGACGGCCCGGTGGTGTTCAGGCAGCTTGTCGATCGCGTCCCGTATATCCTGAGCAGCGTATGCAGACAGCACTTCGTGCTCGACATTCTGTTTCTCTTGGAACACCAGATCATGCTCCTCGATCGATACGGTCGGCTTGGTGCGGCGGAATTTATCGATGCAGATATTGGTCACGATGCGCTGAACCCAGGTCTTGAATTGGGCTTTCTCTTCATAGGATCCTATCTTGGTATAGATCCGGATGAGCGCTTCTTGCGCGGCGTCCATGGCATCTTGCTCATTGCCGACCACATAATAGGCTGTCCGGTAGACATGCGTCTCAATCTCGCGCAATAGCGTGATCAGGGCGTCGCGATCACCCTGTTGAGCGGCCTTAATCAGACCAGGCTCTACCACGAAGGCTCCCCCTCTCCTTCACCATCTCAGACGTGGAGACCTTGCATAAGGTTGCGGCTCCAGCCGAGACGATTTTAGAAAATTTTTATATCAATCGATCATGGCTAGCATACTTTCCTATCTAACTATGTTAGCAGAAAAACAGCCGATCGTATACGAGTCGGCCGCTCCTTCAAAAAGCTGGATATTCGTTCAGCGCCGAACGGACGCGCATGCGTCCGCCGCCCGCGATACGGTATTGCACCTCCCCGTCCGTATCGGTCCTGTGGAGCGGCGCGCCGGCCGCATCGACCCGAGACAGCACGTCGGGATGCGGGTGGCCGTACGAATTCGTGCGCCCGACGGATACGACCGCCTCGATCGGCCGCCAATGCGACAGCCATTCGGGGGAGGTCGAGTAGCGGCTGCCGTGATGCGAGATTTTGAGAATATCGACCGGCAGGGAATGATGATGATGATGATGGGGCGGCAGTCCTGAGGAGGATGCCAGCTGGCGCAGCAGCGCCCGCTCGGCAGCGAAGCCGATATCGCCGCCCAACACCATCGTGCGCCCGCCGAGCTCGACATGTAGAACGACGCTCTGCTCGTTCTGGTCTGTCTCTACCGGCAGCAGGGCTCGGGAAGTGCCGGCAGCCGGCGGCCATAGTACTTGGACCGAGGTCCCGTCCTCCAGACGATACGGCTGCATCCCCGCCCCGGCAGCGACTAACGGAACCTTCCTATCGGCTGCAAGCGCCAGCAGCTCAGCTGCATCGTCCGACGGCTTAAGCGTCCCGTTCCACAGCAGCATGCCCACGGGAATCGATTCCAGCACGGCGCGCAAGCCGCCGACATGATCGGTGTCCAAGTGCGAGACGACGAGCAGATCGATCTTCTGCACGCCTCGCTTCATTAGAAGCGGCACGACGACCTTGCGGCCGACCTCGTACGGATCCCGTCGCGTGCGCCACTCATCGCCAGGCTTCAGGTAGCGGAAAGTCCCGCCGCCGTCGATGAGCAGATGCTTGCCGGCCGGCGTCCGCATATGGATTGCGTCGCCTTGGCCGACATCGAGGAATGATACGGTTGCCGTCCGATCCAAACGGTTCGGATTGTAACCATAAGCAAGCAGGAGCGCGGCGGCTGCCGCGAGCAGCGCGACTCGCAGCAGCACGGCCTTGCGTTCCGCACGGAGCTCCGCACTGCGATCGTGGTGCTGAATACCGGCTGGTGTCAGCGGGAGCGTATCTTCCGTTTGGTTGTGGCGGCCTTCGTCTGCAGGACAGGCATTGCCGAGTGCAGGCAGCAGCCTGGCCGCAGCCAACAGCAAGGCGTACCATGCGCCGATCCACCATATCGGCGGCGAAGGCCAGATCATGCGGAAGCCGTCAGCCCGGCCCAGCGTGTCCACGGCCTTGAACGTCGCCGCATTCGACACCGCAGCGCCATAAGCGAGCAGATCGCCGGCTGCAGGCCATCCGACAGCAAGCAGCATGGCGACTGACCCGAGCGGCATGACGACGAAGCTGATGAACGGCACGAGCAGCACGTTCGCAGGCAGCGAGAGCAGGTGGAATTGATTGAAGTAGTAGATCGTCAGCGGAAAAGATACCGCCTGTGCCACGACGGATACCGTCAGCAGATCCAAGAGCGGACCCAGCCGCTTGGTCACCGGCAGCGACTGCCGGATCGGCGGCACCAGAACAATCAAGCCGGCCGTGACGATGAACGACAGCTGGAAGCTCACATCCGTTAAATAGTAGGGATTCCACAGCAGCATCAGCCAAGCCGCCGCGGCCAGTACGTTCAAGCCATCTTTCAGCTTGCCCAGCCTAGCTGCGAACAGCCCGAGCACGGCCATGATGCCGGCGCGCACGACCGATGGCGATGCGCCCGCTAGCAGCACATAGAGCGGCACGGCTGCCATGAGCACCTCGAACGTCGTCTCTCGAGAGAGGCGGCACATCCGCAGCAGCAGCCCCAGCCCGTAGAGGAACACCGCGACATGGAGGCCGGATATCGCCAAGATATGCGTTAGCCCTAGTTGGGAAAAATCGCGAAACAGCTCCGGATCAAGATCGTCCCGAAGCCCGAGCACAAGTCCCTTCATATAGCCCGACTGTTCGGCGGGAAACAGCCGATCCATCCGGCCGCCGAGCCAGTCGCGAACCGCATCGACTCGGCCGAGCGCGGCCGCCGCGGACCAGCGCTCGCGGCCTGTGACGCGGACGCTGTCTGCGCCGTCCGCCTGCAGCAGCCAGTGGATGCGCTGCGCGTGCAGGTATCGGCGGTAGTCGAAGCCGCCGAAGTTGACGGCGCCGGACGGCCGCGACAGCTCGCCGGCCAGCGCCACCTTGTCGCCGCGCCGCCAGCCCGCGGCGACCTGCTGCTCCGGCTGCTCCGCTAGCCGGAGCTGCACCTGCACGCGCTCGCGAAGCGCGCGCGGCGCGGTGCCGTCCACGCGCGCATGCGCCAGCTGCGCGCGGAAGCTAACGCGGTCGCCGTCGATGACGACCGCGGACACGATCGTGCCCGCCGCCTCGACCGCGACCGGCGGCGGCACGACATGGGCGCCGCGCGGCGCCCGCGGGGCGGGGCGCG
>JAEWJS010000100.1 GCA_023386495.1 Bacillota bacterium
GCCGTGGTATGTCGAGCGATTCATTAACTATAAGCTGCCGGACCTCTCGCCTTCGTCGCTGCTCGAATACGTGCGCGATTACGAGACGTTCTTCGCTTGGCTGTTAGCAGAAGGACTCACGGAAGCGTCCTCCATTCGCGAAATTCCGCTTACGGATCTCGAGCAGCTTCATATGGACAGCGTGGATCATTATAAAATGTTTCTCGCCGCGCACAAAACGCATGCCAACAGCAAAACGACGATTTCGCGCAAGCTGTCCTCCCTCCGCTCGCTTTTTCACTACCTCAGCCAGATCGCCGAAGACGACGACTTCTACCCGCTCCTCAAGCGGAACGTCATGGCGAAGGTGTCCATTAAGCGCACGCACAAGCCGAAGGACACGGCCGCGCGCCTGGAGGGCAAGCTGCTGCAGGAAGAAGAAATTGTCGAATTTCTGCACTATGTGCGTCAAGGCTATGCGAGCGAAGTCGCGTTGAATAAACAAGCCCTATATGCGTATGAGAAAAATAAAGTGCGGGACGCGTGCATTGTCAGCCTCGTGCTGCATTCGGGGCTTCGCGTCTCGGAGGTCGTCAATCTGAACGTCGACGATATCGACATGAAGCGCAAGCTGGCGTACGTCTACCGCAAGGGAGCAGGCGACGAGACGTTCAAGACGCCGGTCTACTTTCGCCAAGATGCATCATCGGATCTGGCCCTATACATGCGGCAGCGCGATTCTTCCTATCATGCCCCGAAGCGGGAAAAAGCACTCTTCTTAGCCGTCGCGAACGGGAAAAAAGAAGGTTCGCGAATGACCAAGCGCGCGATCCAGGAGATGGTCGTGAAGTACGCCAAACGATTCGGCAAGCCCTATCTGTCCGTGCACAAGCTGCGGCATTCGTTCGCGACCGACTATTACCTGCGCAACGACATCTACAAGACGCAGGAACAGCTGGGGCATGCGTCGCCGGAGACGACTCAAATCTATGCCCATCTGACCGATCGGACGATGGCTGAGGCGATCGACCGGTCGAAGGATGCGAAGGACGATTAGATCAGCCGCTTGACCAGATTGCATTGCATACCGAAGAAGCGTCCCCGATGGCGGAGACGCTTCTTCTTGCTGCGAGCATGAGTTAGGATACGATAAGTCTAAGTCCGTCTGATTAGGATGTCTCGCGGTTGCGATTGCGCAGGCCGGCAAGACCGAGCAGACCCAACAGGCCGAGCCAGCCCCAATCCATGTCATTGTCCGTGTTCGCGGCTTGCGCACGCAGCCGCTGGCTCGTCATGTTCGTATTGCCGACGCCGGCGCTGTTCGTTGCATAACGGCGGTAGGCATTATTCGTGCCGTTGTTGACGTTAGCCCCGTTGTTGCCGCCTGTGCGCGTGGTGAAGTTGCCGTTCGCGTTCATGTTGCGATTCGTCGTACGATCCGTAGTGCGATCCATGGTGCCGGTTCTGCTATCCGTCCGGCCGCTTCTGTCGTAGAAGCCGTTGTTCCCCATCATATCGCCGTTGCTGTTCGTCGTGTACCCTGACGGGTTCATGATCCCATTGCCGTTGCCGGTGCCGGTGCCTGTCATGCCGCTCGTACCGTTCTCAGCGAACACCGGGGAAGACAATGCCAACATCAGACCCGCACCTGCGATCACGCTCTTGAATGCACGATTCATTCTTGTGCTGCCACCCTTCGTCTCGTAGTATGAGCAGCAATGGCGACTGTACCGCCCTTCGCTCTACCTTGGTTTTCCCCGTGACGAGATCGGCAATCCGTATTGGACTATGGGAGTTGATGGCGATGCTGCGCAACGCGTAACGGCTATCGCTTGCGCTTCGTCAGCACGGCCTCCACCGCTGCGGACAGCTTGCCGGGCAGGAACGGCTTGACGAGAAAATGGTCGACGCCGGCCTTAGCCGCGCGAGATTGCTCCTCGTAGGCGCTTGAAATGATCATGGGGATGGCGGACAGCCGTTCATGCGCCTTCATCGCCTCGATCACTTCCCAGCCGCCATACCCCTCTTCCAGCATCAGGTCGATCACGACGACGTCCGGCATAAGTTCCGGCATGGACGCGATCGCTCTTCGACCCTCCGCGAACAGCTGTACGCGGTAACCGTTCTCCTGCAATTCATCCTGCAGCATCGCGGCCAGGCTGCGGTCATTCTCAAGGAGCAGCACAACCGGAGCGTCAGATGCCGCCGAATCTCCGCTTGAGGTTACGGGATCGTCGGTGCGGAGCGAATCCCCATCATGTATATGTACAGGCAGCGTCACGGTGAAGCAGCTGCCTTCGCCCAATCGGGAGGTTACGGTTATCGTGCCCTGATGGCGTTCGATAATTTCCTTGACGATCGCAAGCCCCAGGCCGGTGCCCCCGATCTCGCGGCGATCCGTATTGTCCACGCGGTAAAACTTGTCGAACAGCTTCGGCATCGCTTCCTCCGGAATGCCTAACCCGGAATCGGTGACACTAATGTGCAAGTGATGGCCTTGCAGTCGGCAGGCGATCGCGATGCGTCCGCCATTCGGCGAATATTTAATGGCATTACTTATTAAGTTCATGAATACTTGGTGAAGCTTGCTGCGGTCGGCGTACACCAAGGCTTCCGGCGATTGATTGTCCCAGGTCAGCGTATGCTGGCCGGTATTGACCTGCTGCAAGCCGATGACATCCTGCATCACTTCTTCCAGCAGCATCTCCTTCATCTCATAGCCCTGCTTGCCGGATTCCATGCGCTGTAGGTCCAGGAAATCGTTGATCAGCGTCGTCAATCGATTCGCTTCCTGATGAATGGTCGCAATGTATTTACGCTGTCGCTCCGGCGTTAGCTCGCGGTGCAGCAATAGTTCCGCGAAGCCGAGCACGCTGGCCAGCGGCGTGCGCAGCTCATGGCTGACGGTGCTGACGAATTCCGACTTCATTCGGTCGATCTCGTATTCGGCCGTTACGTCGCGATGCACGAGCAGCTTGCCGAACAACTCGCCTTGCCGGTAAAGCGGTTCTACATAGATCTGGACATATTTGGTGACGGGATGGGACAGCTCATAATACATGCTGCGCGCTTCTTGCCGGTCTCCCGTAAAATGCCGATGCACGAACCGCACGATCGCTTCGGAATCCTCTACCTTATCCGTTAGCAGCCGCGTGAATTCGCTCAGCCGCATGCCGCTCGCCGTCATCGTCGCCGGATCCATGTCGAGCAGCTCGTACCATTGCGAGTTCACATGGATCGTACCGCCATGCACGTCGACCAATTGGATCGCTTCTTGGATCGTATTGAGCATGTCATAGTTGAGCTGGCGCTGGTACTCGGACTCCTCGTACATGTCCAGCTTGACCAGCGCAAGCGAGATCTGCGTCGCCAGGCTTAGCAGTTCTTCTTCTTCGCTTGCCGTTACGGGAGCGCCGATTCGCGTGAGCAATAGGCATGCCATGAGCTCCTGTTGGTCGCCCAGCACCGGGACATACAGATCGGTAGCCTGTATCGGTACCTGATTCAAGCCCTTCTCGCCCTGCGTGGCCTCACGCTCGACCTTATGCAGCTGCTTGGTGGCCATGACGCGCGCCAGCATGCTCTCGTCGCTGACGGCCAGGAAGGATTCGGCCGCCGCAGGCGTAATACCGAACGCTGCATATTCGCGCGTCGCGTTCATGCGGATGATCATGCCTTTGTCCGACTTGGTCATGTCGGTGATGCCGCGGATGATGCTGTCGAGCAGCTGCTGCTTATCGAGCGTATTGGCCAGCGCCTGCACCAACTGATTGCGCTTCTGCAGCAATTGGCTCGTCTCCTCGGTCTGCATCAGCGCATCCTGCAGCTCTTCCTGCTGCATCTGCAGCTCATCCTGCTGCGCCAATAGCTCTTCATTCTGCGCGACCAGCTCGTCTTCCTTGCCGATCAGCGTAATCATCATCGTATCCAGCGAGCGGGAGAGCTGACCGATCTCGTCATCGCGCGATCCGAATTGGAAGTGCACCGGTTCGCCGCGCGCGAAGCGGCTGGCGGTCAGCGACAGCTCGCTCAGCGGCGCATTGATGTCCGAAGCCACTCGCCGCACGATGAGGTACGACAGGAACAGGATGAACATGATATAGAGGATAAAATAAATGCCGACCTTGCTCAGTTCCTGGATCAGACGATCGTTCTCAGCGCTGGATGCCGCGAGAATATCCAGCTCGAGCTTCTTGGAGTAGGCGATCAGCTCGTTGGTCGGATTGCTCTCGTCGGCTGTGACAAGCTGACGGATCCGCTCGTACTGTCCTTCCTGCGCATATAGCGTTGCCTGCGGAATTAGCGTGGTGAAATAATTGTCGAAGTACGTTTCGATCTTCGCGAGTATTTCCCGCTCTGCATTAGATAACGGAAGGTCCTTCAGCTTAATCAGATTGCCGTCCAAGCTTTCCTTGATCTCATACACCATCTCGTATTCATACTCTGTGAGGAACACCAGATAGCCGCGGAAGTGCATGACGACCTCTTTCGTATCGCTCGCGATATCCGATACGATCCGCTGCTTCAGATTCATCTCCCGGATGCGTTCCGTATAGTCGGTCGTAATGGACACCGTGCTGAACAAGACGAGTACGGCTCCCGCGAGAATGAGGAGCAGCGCGCTCGTCGTCAAGGCGATGAAACGCCGCTTAATGCTGCCCCTGTAGAAGCTGCGCCATCTAGCCATTCAGCATCTCCTTCACCTTATCGATCAGCGCGAGCGGGCTGAACGGTTTAGATAGGAATGCATCTGCCCCAGCCGCGAGCACCTTCTGCTGCTCGCTGAGCTGGCTCTTCGCCGAGAGCATCATGATCGGCACCGCCTGCTTGCCTTGCAGCATGCGCGTCTGCTCGATCACTTCGATTCCCGTAAGCTTCGGCATCATATAATCCAATACGATCAGGTCATAATCGTGCTGCTTAATTCTATCGAACGCTTCTTCCCCGTCGCATGCGATATCGATCTCGTATCCCTCGTCCTCCAGCGAATCCACGATCAGCATTCGCAATACGGCTTCGTCTTCCGCCAATAGGATCCTTGCCATTCCTTCGCCTCCTTCATATGCTGTCTATTCGATCTCAGACACTCGTTAAGCCGTTACGATGAAACCCCCTTGCGCTTCATCTCTCCCCAGCCTCGCTTGCCGATCACCCATTGCAGCAGCCCTTCGACTCGCCACCATACCGTGAGCGGACGGTACCAGAACGATTCGAATACCGCATAGGCGAACAAGACGAGGAGATCCGACACGTTCGGGTATTTACGCAGGCTCCATTCCTCCATTAACACGGCCGCCATCGAGAACACGGAACCGAACAGCACCGAGGCTAGGAATAGCAGCAACGTATAGGACCAATATACCTCTCCCGCCAGCAGCGTCGCGAGCATGAGCAGGTACGTCAGACATTCCACGACCGGACCTAACAATTCGATGAATAGAAAATAAGGCATCGACACCATTCCCACAAGTCCGTACTTCGGATTGAGCAGCATGCGGCGATGAATCGCGAGACTCTCCAGAAGCCCGCGATGCCAGCGATTCCGCTGCCTGCGCAAATATTTGGCCGATTCGGGCGCCTCTGTCCAGCATACGGGGTCCGGAATGTAAATAATCTGCTTGTCCAGCTTGCGGTCCCGAATCATGCGGTGAAGCCGCACGATCAGCTCCATGTCTTCCCCGACGGTGTTCCTGCGATAGCCGCCGGCTTCGATGACCCAATGCTTGTGGAAGACGCCGAATGCGCCGGATACGATGAGCAGCAGGTTCAGCTTGCTCAAGCCGATTCGGCCGAGCAAGAACGCGCGAAGGTACTCGATGACCTGCATCACGGCGTAAGGGTTCCTGGAGAGGCCGATCTGGACGATCTCGCCGCTCTCGATGCGGCAGCCGTTGGCGATCCGTATGCTGCCGCCCGAGGCGATGACCTTGCCGTCGGACTCCAAGATGGGCTTCATGACGCGCAGGAACGAATTGCTCTCCAGCACGGAATCGCCGTCCAGCGAGCAGAAGTACGGATAGCGGGCGTAATTGATGCCTGCATTAAGCGCATCGGCCTTGCCGCCGTTGGACTTGTCGATCATCACGAGATGCGGGTGAAGCCGGGAACGATAGACGGCGTGGACCGTTTCCGTGTCCAGCGACTTGCGTACCACCCGCGGAGCGGGCTCCATATCGAACTGCTCGATCATCGTCTGCAAGGTTGCATCCTTGGACCCGTCGTTGATGACGATAATTTCGAATTCCGGGTATTGAATGCTTAGCAGGGACCGAACGCTCCCCGCGATCCCGCGTTCTTCGTTATACGCCGGGACCAAGATCGAGATCGGCTTAATGTAGCTGACATTCAGCATTTCTTCGTACTGCGTGTCGTCTTCATTGGCGTTCTTGCGCAATTGCAGGACAGACAGGATCATAATGAAGCTGTAGAAGAG
>JAEWJS010000120.1 GCA_023386495.1 Bacillota bacterium
CCCTTTCGCAGTTCATTGCTCGTTCCTACGTCCACGAACGAAGGATGATGACGAGCAGGATATAGAGGACCAAGATGATTCCAGCCGTCGTGTACATGCCGTGTCCGCCGTGATGACCCATTCCGCAGCCATAGCCGACCCCGGCACCGACACCTGCATGAGCGTTAACATGGACATCTGCGTTCAGACCTGCGTTAGCTCCAACACCGTAACCTAATCCTGACATTTAAGCTTCACTCCTCGTCGTTGTTATTGGGTGGGTGGAAACACTATATCCTATGTGACAGGAGTGGAGCGGACCTGAGCAAATGCCCGCCTGCGGAGAAAATGGGCGTGGGGGGATTAGGTGTCGATGAAGAAGGCGAAATCGGGATGTTTGTACAACAGGATGAACCGGGCATCCCGCGACAGGTTCGTATCGAGGTCCTCCGGCGTGAACAAGCCAAAGTCATTCTTCAGCTCGAAGCCTACGCTGTAGTAATAGCTAAGCCAGACGAGCTTGGAGCAGTACACCCCTGTCCATGGATCGCTGAGCGGGATTTGCTGCGAGAACGAGAACGGCGGCACGTGGACGCCCATCCGTTCGTAATGGTTGCTCTGCTGCCAGTACCAATGGGCAAAATGCGCGGCCGACATGCCTGCCCGGCTGTCGACGGGCCTATAGACGGCGCACTTCGGATGCGACTTGAAGAAGTGCTCCCGCGGCGCGGTCTGGATATACGGCTTCGTGATGACGGCTTCGACGATCGTCTGCTCGCTTACGGCAATCGCGCTGTGCCCCATATAACCCGACGGCACGTTCAATTCATTGTCGCAGGCCGTCAGTATGTCGCCCGGCTGCAAGCGGATGCGTAGTGCCGGGTGATTCTCTTGCTCTTGCTCACGATACGGCTCGGTCATCCTCGTTCACCTGCCCTTACCTTAGTTAACCTCTCCTCTCATTCCTATTCCTTGCTAGGCAGAATCATCACTCGCCACGGCGAAAAGAAGAAGAGGGAACGTCACCGCGATTGCGCGGCGCCATTCCCTCTCAACCTGCATCGATCTGCTGCGTTCCATCCTCCTCCAGGTAACCCCGCAGCTTCTCCGGACGCAGCGGCTTGCTGAACCAGTAGCCCTGCGCCAAGCTGCAGCCCAGCTCCCGAAGCATAATCAATTGTTCCTCCGTCTCGACGCCTTCGGCCACGACATCCAGTCCGAGCTGCGAGGCGATCGCGATCATCGATTGGACAAGCGACACTTCCTTGCCTTCTCGGCTCATCCGGGCGATAAAGGAGCGGTCGATCTTCAAGCGGTCGATCTCCAGCTGATGCAGGACCGACAGCGAAGAGTAACCCGTGCCAAAATCGTCGAGCGCAATGACGATTCCGAGCCTTCCCAGCTCTTCGAGCGTCGTCGAGACGCGGCCGATATCGCGTATGACCGCACTCTCCGTCACCTCGAAAATGACGGCTTCCGGGTTACAGCCGGATGCCTCCAGCACGGCTCGCACGCGTTCCGCGAAGGAAGGCTGGGCAAGCTGGATCGCGGATATGTTCACGGATACGCTCCGCACTGGCAGGCCTTCCGCCTGCCAAGCGCTGAGCTGGCGGCAAGCCTCGCGCAGCACCCAATCCCCGATCTCCATAATAAGGCCCGTCTCTTCCGCGATCGGGATGAAGCTGTCCGGACCGATCGGGCCGAGCTCGCGCGACTCCCAGCGCAGCAGCGCTTCGACGCCGGTGCCGGTGCGATCCCCGGCTGACATCGGTTCGATAGGCTGATAGACGAGGTAGAGTTCCTCCTGCTGGATCGCTCTGCGAAGCTGCTGCTCGATCAGCAGCCTGCGATTGGTCTGGGCGGCCAGCGCGCTGTCATACACCTCAATGCCCGTACCGCTGCGCTTCGCTTGGTACATCGCGATGTCGCTGCATTGAAGCAGCCCGTTGCCGTCCGTGGCATGGCTCGGATACAAGCTAATCCCAGTGCTGCCCGTCGCTTGGAATTCATGGTTCATGATGCGGAAGGGCTCGTCCAGCACCTTCATGATCCGTCTTGTCTCTTCGATGCCCTGCTCGATGCTCTCCAACTCTTCGAGCAGCAGGACGAATTCGTCTCCGCCCAGCCGATATAACGTCTGCCCGGGGCCAAGCACCGCAGATACGGTATGCGCGACGTATACGAGACAGCGATCGCCGACATGATGGCCCAGCGTGTCGTTGATCAGCTTGAACCGGTCCAGATCGAACAGCGCCAGGCCGATCAGCTTATCCGGCATTCGGCTATGTTTGGCGATCAAGGCCGCGACCGATTCCATCAAGTACAGCCGGTTAGGCAGCTCCGTCAGGGAATCATGCCGCGCCGTGTGGCTCACTCGGGCGAGCCGGCGGGTCAAGAAGCGCATTTTGCGGACGAAGCCGCGGTTATAGATCAGGATGACTGCTAACAAGACGACCTCGAGCGCACCGAAAATCACGAGTAGCCTGAGCTTCAACTCTCCCCTGCCGGCGAACAGCTCCCGCTCTGGAACCGCGATGGCCATATGCCAGGTGGTGCCCTCTACTCCCGCGTAGAAAACATGATGCCGCTCATGCCCCAGCTTGATCGAATCGATACCTTCCGCCTGATTCGATATTGCCGCCACCAGCTCCTTCGGCAGATCCTCGGTCCTGGCGATCGACCCGCTCTCCATAACCGCGTAGGCCGCGCCGTTATCGTCGATGAAATACGGCTTCTGAGCGCTTTCGAACTGAAAGATATAGTATTCCCGGAACAGGTCGGCCAGACGGATCGACCCGCTGATGATGCCGATCGGCTGCTCGCCGGTATTGTGGTAAGGGACGCGGGCAAGCACGAGATGGACGTTCGGGTTCAAGCTGTCCGCGACCGGCGGCGTCAGAATGGATTGTCCGCCCATCGCTTCGTCGTAGCCCGGCTGCTTGGAGGCCTCGATCGTCTGGCCGCCGGTGACGTGCATGATCCCGTCCCGATTCGTGAAGCCCAGCCGATAGAATTGGCGGTCCAAGCGTTCGATCTCCCGGTTGAGGTAGGCCAGCCTGGTCGCATTGGTCCCGAGCCGCATCGTATCGGTGTGCGCGATCATTTCCAACTGCTGCAGCCTCATGCGGGCGCCGTTCGCCAGCTGCAGCGCTTGCGCGGACAAGCTTGCTAACGCTTCTTCCTTGGCATTCCGATCGTTCTCCTTCGTCTGCAAGTAATAGATGGACATGCCTACGACCGTTAAGAGCACCGCCGTCACGCACATGGCGATCAAGCCATATTTCAATGTCCACTTGGTTCCCATGTGACTGTCCCCTCCAAGGCGGTGCAAGTACCCTCCATTATACTCCAGATTTCGACATAATTCGATATAAACTCGCAAATTTTGACGTTGTTATGCCGGCTTGAATGTGCTATTCTACCGAGAACCGAAGAAGATAATCTGAAGGCTTGCCTTGCTTGCGCGGCGGCTTCAGGAGAGGTTCGCGAACTCCCTCTATAAAAAACTAAGGCTTAGACGAGGCATCCGCTGCATCGTTCTTTGTTTTTTTGCTGCCGTTCGGCAGCGCGGGCAAGGTTCTATCGAATCTCGTTTCTATCTTTGTTAGGCGAAGCCTGCACAGAAGAGAGGAGATTATTCGTCATGTCTGGAAGGAAGCAAGAGGAAGTGGAGCGCTTGACGCTGCTCGGCAATCAAGGAACGCGGTATGCGTTCAACTACGACCCGTCCGTGCTGGAGACGTTCGATAACAAGCACGCGGGAAGGGATTATTACGTGAAGTTCAACTGTCCCGAATTTACCAGCCTGTGTCCGATGACCGGGCAGCCGGATTATGCCGCGCTGTACATCTCGTACATTCCCGATGTCCGGATGGTGGAGAGCAAGTCGCTGAAGCTGTATCTGTTCAGCTTCCGCAATCACGGCGATTTTCACGAGGATTGCATGAACATCATTATGAACGACCTGATCGAGCTGATGGACCCTCGCTATATCGAGGTGTGGGGGAAGTTCACGCCGCGCGGGGGCATCTCGATCGATCCGTACTGCAATTATGGCCGCCCCGGCACCAAGTATGAACAGATGGCCGAGCACCGGCTGCTGAATCATGACATGTATCCCGAGAAAGTCGATAATCGGTAGGGGGGCTGAGAGCATGAAAAAAATACTGGTACTCGTCTATCTGCTCGTCATCGTCGCAGCGAACGTGCTGACGGCATCCCTGGCCCCGCTGCTCCTCGGCCCGTTAATCGTTCCGGCCGGTTCGTTCCTGATCGGGGTCACGTTCATTCTGCGCGACCTGGTGCAGCGCGCCATCGGACGCCGCGCAACTTACCTGACCATCGGCAGCGCGATGCTGCTGTCCGGCCTGACCTCCTATGTGCTCGGAGACACGTTATGGATCGTATTCGCGTCCGCCGCTACGTTCTTGCTGTCCGAGACGGCGGATAC
>JAEWJS010000011.1 GCA_023386495.1 Bacillota bacterium
CAGTTTTTGCTACGGGCTAAAGACCCCAAATGCCACCACGTTCTCCCGGCTGCCACCATCGTAACCCGACCATGAAAAATGGCCAACCAGAAATTCTGGTTGACCTAATAATACGAAATGCTATCCAATCGCTGGAGTGATGCGCCACATGGCCGACTGGATAGCAAAAATGCTATCCAATCGTCGGAGTGATGCACCGCATGGCCGTATGGATAGCAAAAATGCTATCCAATCGCCGGAGTGATGCGTCGCATGGCCGTATGGATAGCAAAAATGCTATCCAATCGCCGGAGTGATGCGCCGCGTGGCGTATTGGATAGCAAAAATGCTGCCCAACCGCCACCGCCTCACCGCCCCAACAAATGCAAACAACCGCCCCCGGCACAAGATGTCGGGAGGCGGTTATTCGTGCGTTTTTTCCCCATAACGACGCTAGCCCCGCACCAGTACCACCGCCTAGCCCTGCTGCGCCGCCGCGTCGTCGACCTTGCGCAGCAGCGCCTGCAGCTGCGTGCGGAGCGCCAGCAGCTCCTCCGGCCGGAGCCCGGCGCCAGCGTACAGCTTGACCGGCACCTCCGCTGCACGCGCCTTGAGCGCGCGGCCTTCGTCCGTCAGCGCGATCGTCACGTTGCGCTCGTCGGCGCGGCTGCGGGTGCGGGTGAGCAAGCCCATCGCTTCCAGCTTCTTAAGCAGCGGCGTCAGCGTGCCGGAGTCGAGGTAGAGACGAGCCCCGAGCTCCTTGACGCTCAGGCCGTCCTTCTCCCACAGCACGAGCAAGGTAATATATTGCGTGTACGTCAGCCCCAGCCCGGCAAGGAGAGGGCGGTACAGCTTCGTGATCTCGCGGGAGCAGGCATAGAAGGCGAAGCAGAGCTGATTCTCCAGCTTAAGCAGATCGTCCTCGGGCATCATCGGTTCATCCCTTTACATCATAATTGGTTGTAAATATTTTAGCATAGGACGAATTGACGCATCAAATTAAATTGTATACAATCGAAATAGATTAATTCACATAGGGAGGGTTTCGACCATGTCGATCTACGATTATGAAGTGCAGACGATCCGAGGGCAGAAGCAGACGTTGGCGGAATACAAGGGCAATGTCATGCTAATCGTCAACACGGCGACGAAGTGCGGATTCGCGCCCCAGTTCAAGGGGCTGCAGCAGCTGCACGAGCAACTGGGCAGCGAGGGCTTGGCCGTTCTCGGGTTCCCTTGCGGGCAATTCGCGAATCAAGAGGAAGCGAACAATGACGCGATCGCGGAAGCCTGCGAGCTGAACTTCGGCGTGTCATTCCCGCTGTATGCCAAGGTCGACGTGAACGGAAGCGAAGCGCATCCGCTGTTCAAGCATCTCACCGACAAGGCGCGAGGCGTGCTGGGCACCAAGTCGATCAAGTGGAACTTCACAAAGTTCCTCGTCGATCGGGAAGGCCGAATCGTGAGGCGCTACGGACCGAAGGTGACGCCGGACAAGATCGAGAATGATATTCGCCGCCTGCTCTGATTCAGGGGGGAATCGGACGAACATGCACACGGAAGCAGACGACGACAGGTCGGCTGCTTTTTATTTTGCGATCCGGTAAAAATATGGTAGCATTTATTACGTTCATTCAGAGGGGAGCGAATATATGGCTAAGAAACACGGGAAATTATCATGGCTGGATTGGCTGCAGCGCTTGTTCTTCATTACGGCTGGAGCAATCCTAATGGGAATCGGACTGGAGAAGTTCCTTGTCCCGAATCAGATCATTGACGGAGGCATTACGGGGATCTCGATCCTGCTGTCGGAGCTCACGCCGTTTCCGCTCGCCATCCTTATTTTTGTCATCAACCTGCCGTTCCTCGTGTTCGGTTACAAGCAGATCGGCAAGACATTCGTCATCTCGACGCTGTACGGCATCGCTGTCCTGTCGCTGACCACGTCATATTTTCACCATGCGGAACCTTTTACAGAGGAGAAAATATTGGCGGTGCTGTTCGGCGGGTTGATTCTGGGGCTCGGCGTAGGGCTCGTCATCCGATTCGGCGGCGCGCTGGACGGATTGGAAATCGTCGCGATCCACGTCTCCAAGAAGCTCCGGCTGCCCGTCGGGCAGATCATCATGTTCATCAACGTCTTCATCTTCATCGCGGCAGGATTCGTATTCGGGGCCGACTCGGCGATGTATTCGATCTTCGCCTTCTACATCGCGGCCAAGGTAATGGACATCGTCGTGGAGGGTCTCGAGGAATCGAAGTCCGCGATGATCATCTCGAATCATTACGATGAAGTGAACGAAGCGATTATGACGCGCCTCGGCCGCAGCACGACGATGGTGTACGCCAAGGGCGGCTATTCGCGGGAAGATACGCAAATGATCTACTGCGTGGTCACGCGGCTAGAAGTCTCCAAGCTCAAGACGATCGTGCAGGAGATCGACCCGCAGGCGTTCATCTCGATCCAGAATGTCGCAGACGTGCTGGGCGCCGGCATGGATAAGAAGGCCATCCACTAATGCATGCCGATGGTGCCCTTGAACAACTCGACGGCAGCGGCAATCGCGCGGTTCGGGCTTCCCATCGGGACGCGCAGCGTCTGCAGCAGGCAGAGCGCGAACGCCAGTCCTAAGATGCTGCCGTAGACAGCCAGTTCCTTCGCCATGGCCTTGCGCTGCTTCCATAATCGCGGCAAGTCCAGCAAGGCAATCGCCGCGAATAGCGCAAATAAGCCCGCAATACGCAACAAGCTCAACTCCTTCCGATTCAATCCTTCATCTTATCGATCGTCGGCTCGATGACGAGGCCGCCGCGGCGGACATTAGCATCCGTCTGGATCTCGAGCTTCACATGCTGAAGCTCGCTCCGCCAATCCTTGCTGACCTTCCGCCATGCATCCGGATGCGTCATTCGGAGCTTGCGCCCGATGCCGAAGACGTCGGCCTGCTTACGAACCCCTTCCTCGAACATGCCGCGGACCTGCGCATCGATTGTGTCTGCGATATTCTTCTCCAGCACCTTCAGCGCATCCGGCTCAAGCACCCGTTCCTGGCACGTCTGATCATTCACGTTGCCTTCGATGAAGACGCGCAGTCGAGCGAGCACGCGGCCATCTACCCAATCCGCGCGCAGTTGGCTCTGGAAGTCGGTCAGGAGATAAGTGACATTCTCCTGCTCATCCTTCGGACAGGCGACGGTCAGAATCGCATTCTCATATTTGTTCGTCGCGATCGCCAGCCCATGGACGGTCTCTGTCGTGACGGAGCCCGCCATCTTATCGCCCCGGAATATGGCTGCTCCGGCAAGTTCATACGTCTCGACCTTGCCGCGGATTTTGCGCGGATTGATAATGTCGAGCGTCGTGTCCACGCCAGGCGTTGCCAGAATGCCCGTGAGCTTGCGCAGCGTCATCTGCCTGGCCGGCAGCTGCCGGATTTGGGCGTTGTTGATGAGGTCGGCCATCGATTTGGCCGGCACGTTGCCGAGCTCGATCTTCTGATTCAGCAGATCCTCTGCGGTGCCGCGCGTGACGACGACGAAGGTGCCGGAACGGCTGTCGCGGTCGCGCTCGAACCAAGTCAATACCGGCGCAATGCCTGCCTGAGCCAGCTCCTGCCCGAAGATGACAATTTGCAGATGCGGCCAGTATAGACGGCGGGGCGAGATGCGATTAAGCTCAGACACGGCGTCCGTGTACGTTCTGCCGGAGGCGGATAAGCTCCATGTCGGCAGCTCGGAGCCCCCGCTCGCGCTGCCTGCCCCTTGCGCGGTAGGCTTGATGACTTGCGCCGTTATCTGATACTCGCCGTTCGGGGCGAGATCCACACCTACGCCGATGACGACGGCGACTTCATTCAATTCCTTCTTGTCCCAGCAGCCGCTAAGGAACGCCGGGGCAAGGAGCAAGGCGAGCAGGATCGCGGTTCCGCGCACGTATCGTTTCACGCCTCTCCCCCCTCGGGCCGGCTGGTCCATTTTTGCCGATGGTCCATCTTCGTGTCGTCCGCCGCCACCTCCTGCGGGTTCTGCTCCATCGCCCACCAAGGGAAGCGCACGAACAGGTCGCGCCAACTCTTCTTATGGAACGGCATCATCGGAGACAAGTACGGGACGCCGAACGATCGGATGGAATTCAGGTGAATCACCAGCAGGATGAGTCCGAAGAAAAAGCCGAAGGCGCCGATGAAGGCGGCCAGCAGCAAGAGCACGAACCGGATCATCCTGGAGGCGACCGCGATGCTGTAGGACGGCGTCGTGAACGAAGCGATCGCCGTCGCGGATACGGCGATGACCGTTCCCGCCCCGACCAGCGACGCTTCGACTGCCGCCTGCCCGAGCACCAAGCCGCCGACGATCGAGACGGCGGAGCCGATCGTCTTCGGCAGCCGGATGCCGGCCTCGCGAAGAATCTCGAACGTCAGCTCCATGAGCAGCACCTCGACCGCAATGCCGAACGGAACCCCTTCGCGCTGCCCGGTCAGGGCGATCAAGAGAGGCGTCGGGATCATCTCCTGATGGAAGGTCAGGAGCGCGACATAGAACGAGGGCAGCAGGAATGACAAGAAGAACGTAACCGTTCGAAGCAGCTTCAGGAGCGAGGCGATGTCGAACCGCTGGTAGTAGTCCTCGTTGGAATAGAGGAACATGCTAATCGTTGCCGGCACGATCAGAACGATCGGCGTTCCGTCCGTCAGGATCGCGATTCTCCCCTCCAGGAGCGCCGCGGCGACCCGGTCCGGCCGCTCGGTATTGAACACGGTCGGGAAGGGCGAATAGATCGGATCTTCGATGAATTCCTCGATATACTGCGATTCGAGGATGCCGTCGAGATCGATTTTGGCCAGGCGGCTCTTCACTTCATCCACGTTCTCTGCCTTGGCAAGTCCCTTCACGTACATTATGGAGACGGTCGTGTTCGACAGCTTGCCGATCTTGCGATTCTCGACCTTCAGCTTCGGCGTCTGCAGCCGCTTGCGGACTAAGCCGATATTCGTCTGGATCGACTCGTTGAACGATTCTCGCGGTCCTCTGACGACCGCTTCGGCCACCGGCTCGTTCACGGCACGCCGCTCGCCGCCTTCTACGGGTGCGACATAGGCGCGTGCGCCGTTCCCGATCAATACAACGGCTTGGCCGGCGAGCAGCCCCTTGGCTGCTTCTTCGATCGTGTGGACGACGTCGAGCTTATTCGTCGTGAGCATGCGTCCGGGGTCATCCGCGGCGGTGAGGCTTGTCACCTGCTGAAGCTCGCGGATAATGAACTGGTCGATCAACGTCTTGTCGACGATGCCGTCCAGATAATAGACGACCGCTTCTGTATCTGCAGGGTCATCGGGTTGCCGCTGCAGTCGAATGCGCCTGAAGCCGAGATCGTCCGTATGGTCCATATACGCCCGGAGCAGCCGCTCGTTATCGCTGAGGCTGGCGAGCAGAGGGGTCTTCTGCGTCTCTGTCTGCGTTTGCGTTTGCGGCTGCGGCTTGCCGGCGGTACCGGCTTGCCGCATATGCCTGATCGTACGCTTCATCGTGCTGTCCTCCTAGGCCTGCCGAGCCGGATCCGCGCGGCGATCAGCAGCATCAGCGGCAGCACCAGGCCGATCGATACTGCGTAGAGCGGGTAAGACTCTTGCAGGAAACGGTAGATTTCGATGAAATTATCGCTTAAGAGCAAGGAGAAGATTACGAGCAGCGCTCCGACCGGCGCGGCCAAGATGCGGTAGTCGTCGATCTTGAGCAGCTGGGCCAGCCCGCGGGTTACCGCGAACAGGAACAGCGCGATTTTCGAGAAGGAACCGAGGCTCCAGAGGTAGATGGCCAGTATATCGAGCCGCTGCAGCTCGGCGATCTGGATGTCGCGCAGCATCTGAAACGTCGGGAAGCTGAGCCCCATGCTGCGCTCACTTCCGAATAAGGCCACGGGTCCCGTTACAGGCCCTATGAACATTAGGATCAGAATGACCATCGTTACGATGCTCGACCGCTTGAGCTTCGCTTGCTTGTTCACGTACGGGAACACCATCGCGAGAACCAGGAACGTGCTGTAGAGCCCGATCAGATTCAAGGCGCCCATCATGGCCGGTCCGAATCCGTTCTCGAGAACGGGCAGGAAGTTCGAGTAGTCTTTATCCTTGTGCGTGAAGATCGAGGCCGTAAGACCGACCGGGATCATGGTGCACAGGAAAATGGCGTTCGTGCGGGCAAGCACCTCGATGCCGTTCCGCACGGCATAGACGGCTAGTAGGACAATGGCAGCGTGGTAGATCAGGATCGGGGTGCGGGGCGTAATCGCCGAGGTGAAGAATTCGCCGAAGCCGCGGATCGACAGCGCTGCATCGTGGAAGAAGAAGAATAAGAACAAGAGCGCGAGCAGCTTCCCGGCCCACTTGCCGGCAATGCGCTGGACATATTCGACGAGGGATAGTCCCGGATACAGCTTCGCGAGCGACGCGACGACATAGCCGATCAGTACGGCGGGCAGGATCGCCGCGATCACAGCCAGCCAGCAATCGCGGCCCGCGTGGTTAATGATGACGGGGATGAACAAGAGATGCCCCGTAACGGTGATGCTGGAGATGCCCAGCATCAGTGCCTGTACCTTGGATATGGACACGTTTCGCATTGGCTGCACCGCCCAGTCATTGGCTTTCCTCTTAATCTGAACCAATGAGGGGAATTTCATGCTGAGCGCTGCCCGTTACTGCGAGTGGGGAAGTGCATCATCGGAGACGGCTGGGACGGGGGGGATGTCGACGGACGCCTAAAGGCCGCGCATGAGCGAAGAATCCCGCGCGATCAGTCGATGCGGAATAAGGGTCCGCCTAGCCGGGATCGGGTGGATGTCTGATTCCCACCATCGTACCCTATGCATCTGTCGACTGTAAACCGAGTGCCTTCAGTGCTACAATGATCCTGCAAGCAAGCAGATAAGGGAGGCGGACTGGCATGGAGATCTGGGAAGCGATTCGCGGCAGGCGGTCGGTCGGACGCGTGAGCGCCGAGCCGGTCGCGAGAGAGAAGATCGAGCAGATTCTGGAGGCGGCGAATTGGGCGCCAAGCCACCACGGCACCGAACCATGGCGGTTCTACGTCATGACCGGCGCAGGGAGGGACGTCCTGGCGCGCGCATACGGCGACGTCGCCGCCCATCAGGCCGGCGGAACGCTGGACGCGGAAGCGAGGGCCAAGCACGGGGCCAAGGCCTATCGCGCACCGGTCGTCATTGCGGCTGCCGTATCGCCGAGCGCAGATCCGAAGGTGATCGCCCAAGAAGAGTATGCGGCCGCGCATGCGGCGGTGCAGAATCTGCTGCTGGCGGTCCATGCGATCGGACTGGCAGCGATCTGGCGCTCCGGGGAGCCGATGTACCATCCGGCTATGGCGGAGGCCTTCGGCCTGTCGGAAGGCGAGGCGCTTGTCGGACTGCTGTACATCGGGCATCCGGAAGTCCCGCAGCAAGAGGGCAGGAGAAGGCCGACAGCGGATAAGACGGTGTGGCTGACAGGAGAAGAATAGACTGCGCGGGGCTGCGATTCAGGATTGACAGCGGCCCTTCCGCATGCGAAAATGTACGCGTGTACATCATGCATTGCCAAGACAGACAATGAAGGTGGTAAGCGGATACATGGCATCCCGCAGAGAGGTCGCCGAGCTCGCAGGCGTATCCGAAGCGACCGTATCGCGCGTGCTGAACGGCGTCGGCCCGATGCGCGAAGCGACGCGCATTCGCGTCTTGGAGGCAGCGCAGGCGCTCGGCTATCATCGGAACGCGATCGCGGCGAGCTTCGCTAGAGGGCGCAGCGGCAATCTTGGGGTCGTGCTTCCGCATGTGCCGAAGGTCCGTGTGTTCTCGACCTACTATTTCTCCGAGATTCTAGGGGGAATCGGCGAGGCGGCGCATGCGCATGGTTACGGGCTGCTGCTCCTTCATCGCAATCCGCAGGAGCCGTACGACTATCTGTCGTTATTCCGTTCGGTGCGCATCGACGGCTGCATCGTGCTGGGTGCCAGCAGCATCGAGAGCGAGACAGCAGGCATCGAGCAGATGGCCGAGGCAGGAGTTCCCTTCTGCTTAATCGACCATAATAGCGAGGGAGACGGCGTGAGCGCGGTCGTCGCGGCGCATGAAGAGGGAAGCTGGCAGGCCGTCACGCATCTGCTGGATCGCGGCTACGAGCGCATCGGATTCCTGAACGGCTCCGCGCGCTATTCGACCAGCGCCGAGCGCTACGCGGGCTATGTCCGCGCGCTGCGGGACAAGGGGCTGGAGCCGGATTCGACGCTGCGCTTCGAGGGTAATTACAGTCTGACCAGCGGACGGGCTGCCGCGGCGGCGGTGCATGCGAGGCTGTCAGCGCTGGATGCGTTATTCGTCGCCAACGACCGGATGGCCATCGGGCTCATGCAGGGGCTGCGGGAGCTGGGGTGCAGCCTGCCGGAGGATTTGCCGATCGTAGGCTGCGACGATTCCGACGCGGCGCGAATGTCGAATCCTCCGCTGACGACCGTGCGCGTGCCGTTCTACGAGATGGGCCGGATCGCGGGCGATCGGCTGCTGTCGCTGCTGCCCGATTGGCAGGGCGAGTCGTCGGGGTTTCGGGAGGTTATTCCCACCGAACTCATCATCCGCACCTCAAGTGTCCGATTGTGATTGCGATGTTAGTGCTGTGAGGCGTATTCGACGTCGAATCTTGAACGCTAGCGAAAATTCCGGTGCTCATGTAGCTTAGACTACACTCCGCTCCTCATTTTCTAATATCGTTCAACCTAAGCGTATGCTTCCGATGCGGTGTTTCCTTCGGAAACACTGGAGGCACTGACAATCGGACCTTGGGAAGTTAATTCAGAAGGACCATTACTTAAATCTATGAAGGAGGCATTACGATGAAACAGATCAATGTGGGCATGGTCGGGTACAAATTTATGGGCAAGGCGCACAGCCAGGCATACAAGGAAGCACCGATGTTCTTCCCGGATGCGCCGCAGCCGGTCATGAAGGCGATCTGCGGACGCGATCAAGCTGGCGTCGAGCAGGCAGCCCGGCAATTCGGCTGGGAAGGCGCAGTGACCGATTGGCGGGAGTTGATCAGTCGCGACGATATTGATGTTATCGATATCAATGCACCTTCTAACGTACATAAGGAGATTGCTCTCGAGGCTGCGCGGGCGGGCAAGCACATCTTCTGCGAGAAGCCGCTGGCGCTTACGCTGGCAGACTCCCGCGAGATGCTGAAGGCCGCGGAAGATGCCGGCGTAAAGCATATGGTCGGGTTCAACTACCGGTTCGCGCCGGCTGTCATGCTGGCGAAGAAGTTGGTCGAGGAAGGCCGTCTCGGCCGAATCTACCATTTCCGCGCTTGGTTCCTGCAGGATTGGATCGTCGATCCGAACTTCCCGCTCGTCTGGCGTCTAGATAAGACCGTCGCAGGCTCCGGCTCGCACGGCGACCTCGGCGCGCACTTGATCGACCTGTCGCATTACCTGATCGGCGACATGACCGAGGTCATCGGCATGAGCGAGACGTTCGTGAAGGAACGGCCGCTTGCGGCGTCGATGACGGGCCTCAGCGCGAAGGGCAGCGCTGACGCGCCGAAGGGCGAAGTGACCGTCGACGACGCGACGCTGTTTTTGTCGCGCTTCGAGAACGGCGCGCTGGGCAGCTTCGAGGCGACGCGTTACGCGTCCGGCCATCGCTGCACGAACTCGTTCGAGATCAACGGCAGCAAGGGCAGCGTGAAGTTCGACTTCGAGCGGATGAACGAGCTGCAGGTTTATTTTACGGACGATGCTGAGGATGTTCAGGGCTTCCGCCGCGTACTCGCAACGGATCCGGCGCATGCTTATATGGATGCATGGTGGCCTGCAGGCCATACGATCGGCTACGGCCAGACGTTCACGCATGAGGTGGTCGAGCTGATGAAGGCGATCGAGGAAGACCGCCAGCCGGTGCCGAATTTCGTGGACGGCGTTAAATGCCAAGCGGTACTTGAAGCGGTTGATCGTTCGATCGAAGAACGTCGCTGGGTCAGCATCAGCGAGATGTAAGCTAGACAATCGAGAGGGGTGCGCAAGCGATGAAGCAAGCATTAATCGTATGGGGCGGCTGGAGCGGCCATGAGCCGGAGCAGGTCGCAGGTATTTTCCGTGAGGTGCTCGTGCAGGAGGGCTTCGAGGTCGAAGTGTCGGATACGCTGGATGCGTTCGCCGATGCGGAGAAGCTGAAGGGGTTGGACCTCATTATCCCGTTATGGACGATGGGACGGATTGATCAGCAGCTGGTCAACAACGTATCGCAAGCCGTTCAGAGCGGCGTAGGTCTCGCAGGCTGTCATGGCGGCATGTGCGACGCGTTCCGCGAGAACGTGGACTGGCAGTTCATGACGGGCGGCCAGTGGGTGGCGCATCCGGGCAATGACGGCGTCGATTATGTCGTGAACGTGAAGCATAGCTCGAGCCCGCTCGTGGCGGGAATCGCCGATTTCCCCGTGAAGTCGGAGCAATATTACCTGCATGTCGATCCCGCGGTCGAGGTGCTGGCCACGACGCGCTTCCCGACCGTGCCGGGTCCGCATTCGCTGAACGGTCCAGTCGATATGCCGGTCGTCTGGACGAAGCGCTGGGGCGTCGGCCGCGTCTATTACAACTCGCTCGGCCATGTCGCGAACATCATCGACATGCCGGTCGTGAAGGAGCTCATGCGCCGCGGCTTCCTCTGGGCGGCAGAGGGACGCGAGATCGCCGCGCAGGCAGGCGTCTCGGGAGAGCCGGCTTATACCGGCATGGCGGATAACCAACTGTAAGCAGAAGTCCGCACGCAATGCGGCAATGGAGAGGAAGGGACGTTAACCCATGACCAAATTGAAAGCCGGCATCATCGGCACAGGCAATATTAGCGGCATCTACTTCCAGAATGGGAGCAAGTTCGATTCGCTAGAGATCGTCGCATGCGCGGACATGGATGTCGAGCGCGCGAAGGCCAAAGGGGCCGAGCACGGCGTGCGCGGCTGCTCCGTGGAAGAGCTGCTGGCAGATCCGGAGATCGAGCTTGTCATTAACCTGACCATTCCTCAGGCGCATGCGTCCGTATGCCTGCAAGCGCTCGAAGCGGGCAAGCATGTCTACGTCGAGAAACCGCTCGCTGTCACGCGCGAGGAAGGGCAGCAGGTGCTGGAGCTGGCAGCCAAGAAAGGGCTGCGCGTCGGCTGCGCGCCGGATACGTTCCTCGGCGGCGGCATCCAGACCTGCATCAAGCTGATCCAGGAAGGCGCGATCGGGACGCCGATCGGCGCGACGGCCTTCATGCTGAGCGGAGGCCATGAGGTCTGGCACCCGGCGCCAGAGTTCTACTACCAGAAGGGCGGCGGCCCGATGTTCGACATGGGCCCGTACTACCTGACGGCGCTCGTGGCGATGCTCGGACCGATCAACCGCGTGACGGGTTCGGCACGCATCTCGTACCCTGAGCGGACGATCACGAGCCAGCCGAAGGCAGGCACGGTCATCCCGGTCGAAGTGCCGACGCATGTCGCCGGCATCCTGGACTTCGAAGCAGGTCCGGTCGGCACGATCCTGACGTCGTTCGACGTGAAGGGCGGATCCGTGCTGCCGCGCATCGAAGTGTACGGAAGCGCGGGCACGCTCCTCGTGCCGGACCCGAACAATTTCGGCGGCGTGCCGCGCATCTCGCGCGCAGGCGCCCGCGAATGGGAGGACGTGCCGCTGACGCACGGCCACGCCGAGAACGCGCGCGGCATCGGCGCGGCCGACATGGCGAAGGCGATTCTGAACGGCCGCGGCCACCGCGCGAACGGCCATATGGCCTATCACGTGCTGGAGGCGATGTTCGGCTTCCATGATGCGTCCGAGTCGGGCACGCACTACAAGATGCAGAGTTCCTGCGAGCAGCCTGCGCCGCTGCCGGCCGGGATGACGGAATTTACGCTGGACTAGTCTGGATAGAGGGTTTACAGGAGGGGACATGAGTCCCCTCCTTTTTGATGTGGTTAGCGCGGGACAACACAGAATGGCAACGTGGTCGAGAGGAAGGGAGCGTACGCGGCCTTGAGGCATGTGCAAGGAGTCGTGCGGTTGAACGTCAGTTGGCGCGCGATGGCTCCTTTTCTGGTGGAAGGGGAGGGTGCGCGGTCCTGATGCATGTGCGGGGGAGTAGTGTGGTTGATCGACTGTTGGCGTTCGTGCGAACTCGCAGGATAGAGGTAAATCGTACAACTATTTTCCGGGTGGGGGACGTATGAGAGGGTTTAGTGTATAAAAGTACAACTATTATCGAGTGGATTCGCCCTTCCGCGGGAAGCCGGCTATATTAGTGGTACAAAACGCACTTATAATCAATGGGAACGGCGCGTTAGCACAGAATAGTGGTATTTTTTTACATTAATCGCTTAGGGAACTTGAAGTGCTCGATTAACCGGAAGGATGCGGACAGGTATGGTGATGGAACGCCGGTCGGGAAGGTGCTTTTGCGTACTCAGACGAGCTCGCGGGTTCGACGCATGTCGCCAACATAGGGCCGGCGATCCGGAACGAATGCTAAAAATCGCACTCGTTCGCCGCAATGGTGCCGGCGATCCAGAACGAATGCTAAAAATCGTACTCGTTTGCCGAAATGGTGCCGATGAGCCTGAACGCATGCGATAAATCGCACTCGTTCGCCGAAATGGTGCCGACGAGCCTAAACGAATGCTAAAAATCGTACTCGTTCGCCGAAATGGTGCCGGCGATCCGGAACGAATGCTAAAAATCGCACTCGTTCGCCGAAATGGTGCCGATGAGCCTGAACGAATGCGATAAATCGCACTCGTTCGCCTCCCCGCTACAGATGCTCGCGGTTCACCTGCTCGTTGCGAATCATCTGCGCGAGCTTCTCTGCGAGCCGATCGTGCTCGGGAGGCAGCTTGCGGAGGCCGAACCAGCCGCGACGCTTGTGCTTCTGCAGAAGCTTCAGCAAATATTCTTTCTCCTTCAAGGTCAGCATCGTCCATTCACCCCGCTTGCCGCTCGAACGCGACGATCCATTCGCCCTGCGTCATGGCATAGCCGGCATCGCCTTCGACGAGGAGGCCGTACAGGCCTTTGACATCGAGGAATTCCCGCCGATCGCCGTTATCGAATTCTAGCGTGATGTAATAATAAGTGCGCGTGCGGCCCGTATGATGCACGCCGTTGCCGTGATGATGGGAGCCGCCGTGCGAACGGATATCGGCCCGCTTGGCGACGACGCGCGCATAAGTGGATTCCTGAGGCGCGTTGGAATTGCGCACGTGTCGGACGGCGGTGTACAAGAGGCCGCCGATAACGACGACGAAGCCAACGCCAACAAGTATCGGAACCAAGGTGAACATGATATTGAACATGCCCCCGCCGCCGAAGGGCGAGGAATCGAATGGGTCCATGCGAGCGCCTCCTTGCTATCGTCATATTGACTGTCCGTCAGTATATACGCATAACGGAGCCATTATGTTCCGCGGACGGCCTGCACTTGTCGCCAGCGATAATGTTTCCGCATGTCCCCGCATATGGATAAGGTAGACAAGTGCCGGAGGAGCGGAGTCGACCGGACTCGGCGCCCTGCGGGAAAGGGGGCTTCATGCATGGCACGATGGGGAAGGCGCGGCTGGCGGGGCTTGATGCGTCCGCGCACGATGCGAGTCCCGTTCAGCATGCCTGCCAAGCGCCCGGCCAGGAGCACGGGATGGCGCTCGCCGCGACGAGCGGCCTTCAAGCTGGGGGGATTCAACGGCGGCGGCGGCCGCACGAGGGCGAGCGGGAACGGCGGTGGCAGGAGCAGATTTCGGTTCGGCAAGCGCAAAATGTTCCTCGTCATCTGCGTGTTGTTGATGATACTGACCTTCCAAGGATTCGTGTTCGTAGAGCGTAACCTGCGCCCGCCGCTCATGAATATCGCGACGCTCCGGGTCAAGCAGATTGCGACAGAGGCGATTAACCAATCGATTGCCCAGCAGGTGGCCAGCCGCTCCGACTTCGAGAAGCTGGTCGATTGGCGGACCGACGACAGCGGCAAGGTGTCCGGCTTCATGCTGAACTACGGCGAACATATGCGCATTACGTCGGAGACGATCCGAACGGTCCAGAGCACGTTGAATGAGATCAAGCATGTCCCCGAGCACATTCCGATCGGGCAGGCGCTAGGCAGCGCTGTGATTGCCTCGTTCGGTCCTCGTATGCCCGTCCGGTTCGAGCCCGTCGGAGCGGCGAAGGTCGAGTTGAATACGAGGCAATCGGATGCGGGCATTAACATGATTCTCGTCGAGGTATACATTCGAATCGTGGCAGAGGTCGCCATCATCATCCCGTTCGATACGAAGCCGGAGATGGTCGAGACCGAGATCCCGATCTCGTACCTGCTCGTCGTAGGGGATGTGCCGATGTATTATTACGACAACAAAGGCAATCCGGTCGGCGGAGACGCGAAGGGGGCTCCGAATATATCGCTGCCGATGGAGGCGGGCAAGAGAAGCGAAGGCGTGTCGACGACGCTCCCGCATAAGGGGGAGTCGACGGCCAAGGAAGGCGTGACTTCGCTGCCGAGCGACCATCCGCCGGATGATCAGGCCAAGGGCGAGGGCGGGCAAGAGGCGATTCCGGCAGATATTCCTCCGAGCGAGCCGCAGTCGAACGCCGGAGCGGACGGGTGACGGACGACGCGAGCGCTGCCCTGCTGGCAGCAAGAACAAATAGAACCTGCCGAGGCAGGTTCTATTTGTTCTTCTTCGCCCGAATGCGCCGCCATTCCTGCTTCTCCCAAGCGCGCAGCATCGGATAAGGGTCGAATGACCATTCCACGAGCCCTCGGTCGCGGTAGACGCCGTAGTGCAGATGCGGAGGGAACTTGCCGGAGGTGCCGGGCTTGCCGTAGCCGGAGCTTCCGACCCAACCGATGACCTGACCGGGCTTCACGATCTCGCCGACCTTGACCGTCTTGTCGAAGCCGGATAGATGCGCGTAGTAATGGTAGATGTTATCGAGATCCCGAATGCCGACGCGCCAGCCGCCGAACGGATTCCAGCCCTTGATCTCGACCACGCCGTAGCAGGTGCTGCGAACAGGGACGCCGTAACCGGCAAAAATATCCGTTCCCTCGTGTATGCGATAACCGCCCCAGCCGCGAGCAGCCCCCCAGGTGCTGCGATACGAATAGTCGCTGCGCACGGGCAGCGGGAACGCATGCTCGAACAGGTCCAGCCGGTCGAAGGCCGCATACAAGGACGCGAACTGGTTAATGCGCTGAACGGCCCGCGTATTGTGATAGTACTCCCATAGCCCGATGGCAAAATCGTCCGCAGCCGTACCGTAGGTCAGCACGTGTCTCGCGATCGTATAGAGCACGTCGACATCGTTATGCCGGTCGGCCTTGCCATCGCTGTTGCCGTCCAGGCCGATTCCGCCGAAGTGGCGAATCGTGCCCGGCGATGTCTCTTCCTCGTCGGGATTCATCGCGCCGGCCCATACGTCCGGCGGGATATAGATGGCGAGCAGCCCCGTCGGCTTCGGCCGATCCTTCGGCCTTGCCTTGGTCAACGTCCGCTCGTATTGATCAATAGAGGCCAGATAGTACCAGGGGATGCCGGTGACGGCAGCCATCTCATCGAATAAATCGCGCCGCGCAGCCAAACGCGCGGCTTCCGAGTCTTCTGCCGGCGCGTTCGCAGCGGCGCTGCAGGTCGCAGGCTGGATGGCCGCCGTAAGCATGACGAGCCCGAGGAGGGCAAGGCTCGCCTTCATCGGCCGCCATCGTGGTCTCCTGAGAAGCATAGATTTCGAGCGCCTCCTTCTGTCGATTGCCGTGTGGGTGGACAGATAACTCTGGGAATAGCATTTACATATCATTGGTTTTTATCCGGGGAGAAGTGCGATGTTGGGATATGCTAAGGGGAGACAGGAGGGTGCGGCGCTTGAAGCCTTTTACAGATACGCCGTACTCCTTTATAATAAGTAAGATAGCTGTCGAAATGGATGAGGAAAGCAGGTCGACTCATGAGCAATAAACAACGGAACCGGGAGCCTAAGCCCGACTGGCTGCGCATTAAGCTAACGACCGGCGGACCTTACGCCGAGATTAAAGATATGATGCGCTCCAAAACCTTGCATACCGTATGCGAGGAAGCGCGCTGTCCGAATATATACGAATGCTGGGCGAATCGCACCGCTACCTTCATGATTCTTGGCGATATTTGCACGCGGGCATGCCGCTTCTGCGCCGTGAAGACGGGGCTGCCTACGGAGCTCGATCTGCAGGAGCCGGAGCGGGTTGCCGAAGCGGCCGAGCAGATGGGCCTGCAGCACTGCGTCGTGACGAGCGTGGCGCGCGACGATCTGGCGGACGGCGGAGCATCGATCTTCGCCGCGACGATCCGCGAAATTCGCAAGCGGCTGCCGCTCTGCAGCGTAGAAGTGCTGATCCCGGATTTTCAAGGCAACTGGGATGCGCTGAAGGTTGTCATGGACGCGAAGCCGGATATTCTGAACCATAATATCGAGACGGTCGAGCGGCTGTCCGACAAGGTGCGCGCCAAGGCGAAGTATGCGCGTTCCCTCGAGCTGCTCAAGCGGGCTAAGGCGCTGCAGCCGTCGATTCCGACGAAGTCGAGCATGATGCTCGGCGTCGGCGAGGAGCGCGAGGAGATTTTGCAGGCGATGGACGATCTGCGCGGGGTGGATTGCAGCATCTTGACGCTGGGCCAATACCTGCAGCCGACGCCGAATCACCTGGCCGTCGAGCGGTACGTTCACCCGGATGAATTCAAGGCGCTGAGGGAAGAGGGCATGAGCCGCGGCTTCAGCCACGTCGAATCCGGACCGATGGTCCGCAGCTCTTACCATGCGCACAAGCAAGTGCAATCCGCGGCGCAGGCACAGCCGGCCGTCACGTAATCCGCCTTCACGGGCGCACCGCGATTAGCGGGCGTTCACTTAGACCGTTACGTAGAAATGGGGGCTTATCGTTGATCCAGATCGGCGGCAGAATATACGAACTTCTACACGAGCATAAGAACGCATGGAATGCCGATGCGTTCAAGGACCGTTATAACGAGGTGTTGGATCGTTACGATTACATCGTCGGCGATTGGGGCTACAACATGCTCCGGCTGAAGGGCTTCTTCCGAGAGAACCACCCGAAGGCATCGAAGGAATCGACGATTGCGGCGATTAGCGACTACATCAACGAGTATTGCAATTTCGGCTGCGCGTATTTCGTGCTGCAGAAGACGCCTGCGAACAAGAGGCACGGCGACTTTCGCGATCAGACGGCGGCTGGACGCGAGGCAGCCGATCTGGCGGAGCAGCATAGCGGCGGCCAAGGGGACGGGCAGCAGCCGTCTCTAGAACAGCAGGACAGGCAGGAAGCGGCTGTATTGCGGGCCGAGCCGGAGGGCAAGGAAGAGCTGGCGACCGGCATTGCCGCCCCAGGCAACGACGGGAAGGACGAGCCGGGCGAAGGCGAAGGGATTCGGCTAGCCGTCTCGGGGCTCCATGAGCCTGAGGCGAAGCCGCATTGGCAGACGC
>JAEWJS010000074.1 GCA_023386495.1 Bacillota bacterium
GCCGGGCAGACTCGAAGGAGACACTTGGTTACACGGATTAACGGTTAATCCACGGATTGCGCTTCGGAGCGCGCTTCTTCTTCGTCTTCTGCGCCGTGCCTCCCGATGACGCTGCCGTCGAACGAACGGAGGCTTTCTTCCCCTCTTTCCGCCCCTCCCCGGACACCGTCCCTATTGTGGAATCGGCCTGCTCCGCACGCGTCGCTTCCGCTGCTGGAACAACCGGCTCTTGTGCCAAGCCTGCTCCTTGACCTTGATAGCCGTCGTAATTCCGTCCATGGCAGCCGCAGTTGCAAGGGCTCCCTGTCGGATAGGAACCGGCCTGAATCGGCTGCGGACTGCCGTGAACCGGCATTCCGTAAGGCATGCCGAACGGCGCGCCGGCTATCTCCATTGGCATCGGCATTGGCTGAGGCATCTGCTGAGGCATCATGTGCATCGGCATCTGCGGCTGCATCAGCGGCGATAGCGATGCGCCTTGCACGTCCCATGGCGCTGGCCCCATGCCGAATGCTCCCGCTCCCGCCTGCGCATGCAGGTCGGCATGCACGTCAGCGTGAAAATCGGCATACATGCCTGCGTGCAGAGCGGCAGGAGGGTAAGCGGCCGGCATGCCGTAGCCGCCCATATCGCCGATCGGCATCGTCCCAGGCGGACAAGGCATCGGATGCATGCCGTGCGGCTGCATGAGACCCGGGTACGGCATCTCCATTTGCCCCAGCACAGCTTCGGGTAGCTTCGGCAGCGGCAGCGGCTTGAATGCTTCTACAGCCGGAACCTGATAATGCTTGAACAGATCGACTGCGCCATGTTGGACCGGCGGCGCAGGGTAGGCCGGCTTCGGCTGCTCCATAATAGGCTGCACGGGCTGCGGCTTCGGCTGAGGCGTCGGCAGAGGAACCGGCACAGGCTGAGGCGCCGGCTGCGCGATCGGCTCGATCGGCGTCGGCAGCGGCATCGGTGCAGTCGGCGTCTTGCCCGGGATCGGCGCCGGCAGCGGCACGGGCTGCGTTTCGGCAAGACCTGCGACCGGACCCGTGAAGGTCTTTCCTGGAATAGGCTGCTCGCCCGTCAGATGATGAAGCTCCGGCCCTTCCGGCAGCGGCGCAGGCTTGTCGCCGGTACCGCCCGCAGCCTTCGGAATGTTCACGATCTCGCCGGTAAGGAGCACATTCGGGTTTTTCAGATGCGGGTTCACCTTGATCATGTCAGCCAGCTGGATGCCCCATGCTTTCGCGAGCTTCCACAGCGTATCGCCCTGCACGACCTTATGCTGATGCAGCCAGTCGCCGATCGGCGGCTTCGGCATCGACGAGGGAACCTTCACCTTCATGCCGACATCAATCGCATCCGGATTCGTGATGCCTGGATTGAGTTTCAATAGTTCTTCGACGGTCACGCCGTGCTTCTTCGCGATTTCGTATAGCGTGTCGCCTTTTTTAACCATATGGATCTTCACGAGCCGCATTACCTCCTGTCGCATATTGCAATCTTTACATCCTATGCACGGAGTGGGCGTGTGTCCCCTCTATCTTCGATATTCAATTGTAAAAAAATGAAAGGAGCTGTCCGGTCGGACAGCCCCTGTTCAATGATTCCGTTAACTTAATCGCGATTCGGCTCCCACGAGAAACTGGGGTAACTGCCCAATACGCGTACCTGACAGCCGATCGCTTCAATCTCCGCAATGGCGGAAGGCAGCAGCACGGTGTCCATCGCCATCTCGATATCGATGAAGAAGTAATAGTTGCCGAGCTTCTTCTTCGTCGGACGCGATTCAATCCGCGACAGGTTGATTCTGCGCCAAGCGAAAGCCGACAGCACCTGATGCAGCGCGCCCGGGTAGTCTTCCGGCAGCGTGATGAGAATGCTGGACTTCGTCTTGTCCGATTGCTTCAGGGTGAAAGCCTTCTCGCCGATCAGCAAAAAGCGCGTGAAGTTGTTGTCGTGGTCGGTGACGCTCTCCTGCAGCACGTCCAGCCCATGAAGCCTTGCGCCGCTCTTCTGGCCGATCGCAGCCCAACCGCTGCCCGGATTCTCCTTGACGAGCCGAATGGCCTCCGTCGTGCTGCTGACAATCTCCCGCTCGGCATGCGGAATATTGTCCCGCAGGAACTGGGTGCACTGCGCCATCGCGACCGGGTGGCTGAGCACCTTCACGATCCGGGAATAGTCCGGCTTGCCGCTGTCGCCTTCCACTTCTGCACGGCTGCCGATTAAGTTCTGCACGGACGGATAGACCCATTCGGCTTGAATCGGCAGATTCACCTCATGCACGAGCCAATCGGTGTGCAGGCTGACCGAACCGTCGATCGTGTTCTCGATCGGGATAATGCTGTAATCGGTAACGCCGCTCGCGGTCGACAAGAACACGTCGGCGATCTGTTTATGATAGCGGTAATCGACCTCCGTGCCGCTGAACAGATGACGCGCGGCGTCATCCGATGTCGAGCCGGCGGGAAGGCATGCTGCCCGTATGACGTCTATGCTCATGCTCTGACTTCTCCTTTGATGCGATCCATGAAGGACGGCGATAATCCGCCTGCTTCGGTAACGGCGATCTCCGGCCCTGTCAGCGCCGGCTTCAGCCATAACGTTACGGCCGAGATGCCCTCGGCAGCAAATGCTTCGTGCAGGAAGCGTTCCAGCTCTTGCTTACGGTTACTGCCGGCCTCGACCAGCGCCAGCATCGTCGGGCCGGCGCCGCTCAGCGCGGCCCCCAAGGCGCCATGCTCCGCAGCCTGGTCCAGGATGGCCGTCATGCCCGGAATCATGGCCGCGCGGTAAGGCTGATGAATCCGGTCCTGCATCGCTCTGCGAATGACATCGTACTGCCGCGCCGCCAATGCCGCGACGAGCAGCGAGCTGCGCCCGACGTTGAATACGGCGTCGGCCTTGCTGTATTGCTTCGGCAGCGCGTGCCGCGCTTTCTCCGTCGAGAGCTGGAAGGACGGAATCGCTACTAATACTTCAAGATCCGATCCCGGCTCGATTCGGATGCAATCCGCGCGCTCCCCGTCCCAGGAAGAGACGATGATGCCGCCGAAGATCGAGGCACCAACATTGTCCGGATGGCCCTCAAGCTTCGTCGCGATCTGGAACAGCCGATCCTGGCTCAGCGGGCTGCCGATCAGCGCGTTCGCCGCGGCAAGCGCGCCGACGATCGCGCTTGCGCTGCTTCCGAGGCCCCGGGTCAGCGGAATGTCGCTGTACATCGCGACATGGATCTCCGGCACGCTCACTCCAGCCTCCTGGAAGACGAGCTGCGCTACCTTGTAGATGAGGTTGTTCTTATCCGTCGGGATGCCGGCGAGGTGATCGCCATTCAGCTCGAACCGCGTGCGACCGTCATCGGCGGCCGCCATTTCCACCCAGGCGTACAGCGACAGCGCCATGCCCAGCGTATCGAATCCCGGTCCGAGATTCGCCGTGCTGGCCGGCACCTTCGCTAGGACGCGCCGGTTCATTATTGCTCTCCTTCAAGCTTCGCGATAGCCTCCATAACGGCTGCTTCGGAGTCCTGTACGACCAACGGCTCGGCGTTCACGCTCTTGATCGCGATGTTCGGATCCTTCAGGCCATGTCCGGTCAGCACGCATACGACGGTCTCGCCGCCCTTGAACAGCCCTTCGCGCTTCTTCTTCATGACGCCCGCGATCGAAGCGGCCGATGCCGGCTCAGCGAAGATGCCTTCCCGCCGGGCGATCGTCTTGTACGCATGCAAAATTTCCTCATCCGTGACATAGTTGATTTCGCCGCCGGATTCCTGCGCCGCGGCGACTGCCGTCTGCCAGCTTGCAGGATTGCCGATGCGGATGGCCGTTGCGATCGTCTCCGGATTCGGAATCGGCTCGCCCTTGACGATTGCCATCGCGCCTTCCGCTTCAAAGCCGATCATTTTCGGCAGCGAAGCGATGCGTCCCATGGCATGGTATTCCTTGAAGCCCTTCCAATACGCCGAGATATTGCCGGCGTTGCCTACCGGAATGGCAAGATAGTCCGGTGCCTTGCCCAGTTGGTCGCTGACTTCGAACGCGGCCGTCTTCTGGCCCTCGATCCGGTACGGATTAACCGAGTTGACAAGGGTAATCGGATGCTTCGCCGTAATCTCGCGCACGATCTCGAGCGCGCGGTCGAAGTTGCCCTCAATCGCAATGACCTTGGCGCCATAGATGATCGCTTGCGCCAGCTTGCCGAGCGCGATGTTATTGTTCGGGATCAGCACGATGCAGTTCAGCCCGCCGCGTGCCGCATATGCCGCCGCTGCAGCCGACGTGTTGCCGGTCGAAGCGCACATGATCGTGCGGCTCCCTTCCTCCATTGCCTTGGCGACAGCCATCACCATGCCGCGGTCTTTGAAGGAACCGGTCGGGTTCAAGCCCTCGTATTTGAAATAGATATCGAGGTCGAGCTCGTTCGACAGGTTCTCGGCGCGCACGAGCGGCGTATTTCCTTCTTGCAAGGTGAGAAGCGGCGTGCGCTCCGTGACCGGCAAAAACTCTTTGTACGTTTGCAGCAGTCCCATATATCTCATCACAACTTAAAACTCCTTTTATCTATTTAATATGTCGATCTTTGAGCAACTATAGCCTTCTATTCTTCTAGACTTCTAGCCTTCTACCCGATACACGCTCTTCACGTTCTTGATTACCTTCAACGATTCGAAGGCCTCGAGCACCTTATTCATCGATGCCTTGCTGGCATCATGCGTAATGACGATGATCTCGGCCTCCTGCAGATCCGGGTTCGGCTGCTGCAGCACCGAGTCGAGACTCACCTCATGCTGGGCGAATACCTGCGTGATCTGCGCCAGCACGCCTGCGCGATCCTCCACATGCAGACGAAGGAAGTTCTTGCAGGAAATCTGCTCGTCGCTCTTCAGCTTCTTCTCCTTGAAGACGGCAGCTGCCTGCTTGCCTCCCGTGCCGAGCTTCAGGTTCTTCACGACGGCGACTAGGTCCGCAACGATCGATGTCGCCGTAGGCAGCTCTCCCGCGCCTGCACCGTAGAACATCGTCTCGCCGACCGCTTCCCCATGCACATACACCGCGTTGAATACGCCGTTCACGGATGCCAGCGGATGATGGTTCTTCACCATGGTCGGCTGAACGCTGACGCTGATATGGTCATCCTGCCGCTCGGCAATTCCGAGCAGCTTGACCTCATAGCCGAGCCGCTTCGCGCAGGCGATGTCCTCCTTGGATACGGCGGAGATCCCTTTGACCGTAACGTCTGCCAGATCGACGTTCGTCCGGAAGCCGATCGTCGACAGAATCGTCATCTTGCGCGCGGCGTCCAGCCCCTCCACGTCAGAGGTCGGATCCGCTTCCGCGTAGCCGAGATCCTGCGCTTCCTTCAGCACGTCGCCGTACGACGCGCCTTCGCGGCTCATCTTCGTCATGATGTAGTTCGTCGTGCCGTTCACGATGCCCATGATCTTCGTGATGCGATCCGAGGAGAAGCCCTCGATCAGCGTCCGAATGATCGGGATGCCGCCGGCAACGCTCGCCTCATACATGACATCGCAGCGATTCTCGCGCGCCGCGGCGAGAATCTCCGGTCCGTGCAGCGCCATGAGGTCCTTGTTCGCGGTCACGACATGCTTGCCGCGCGACAGCGCTTCGAGAATATACGCCTTCGTAAGCTCAATGCCGCCCATCACTTCGATAATGACGTCGATCTCCGGATCGCGAATGACGTCCCACGGATCCTCGGTCAGCTTCGAACGGTCGATCGCGACGCTGCGCGCCTTGTCGATTCTCTTAACGGCGATCCGCTCGATCGTGATCGGCGAGCCTACTTGACCGAGCAGATCCTCTTGATGCCCTTCCACGATTCTGACTACGCCCGTGCCTACCGTGCCGAGCCCGAGCAAACCTACCTTAACTGATTTCATCGCTATACTCCTCCAGCATTACATAATTGCGGCGTTCATGCTCCCGCGGCCCGATAGCCGCATGGCGTAACCCGTTCCCGCATCCTAGCCTTGCCCGACGACATTGGCCCTGCGCACCCCGTCAGCCTTCCGTATCCCGTCCACCAGCGCGGTGAGCGGCGCGGACATAACGGACATGTCGACCGAGATGACGACATTGGCCAGCCCCTGCAGCGGAATGCTCTGATGAATCGTCAGCACGTTGCCTTCGAAGCCGGCGACAAGCCCGAGTACCTTGGACAGAATGCCGGAACGATGCTCGAGATCCATCGAGATCGTCACGATTCGCTCGCGGTCCAGCTGATCCATCGCGTAGATGCCGTCCTTGTACTTATAGAATGCGCTGCGGCTGAGCCCGACGCGCTCGACGGCTTCGTGCACGGTTTCCGCTTCCCCGCGCTTCAGCATGTCCTTCACCTGGATCGTCTTGACGATCGCCTCCGGCAAAATGTCCTCACGGACGATAAAATAACGTTCCGCCACCGATCGTCCTCCCTACAAAGACACATGTTCACCTATAGTGGACATTATATCGGAATGCGGGAAACACCGCAATAGGCAATCTCCGTCACATACGACATCTATTATACAAGAAAAACAGCGGTTCATGCGAACCGCTGTCGAAGCATCGTTCCGTCATCCTTCGCTTAACGCTTGTCGTCCGGCAGCTCTGCGTCCCCTTGAATTTCCGCCGCTGCCGGACGCTCTTCCGGTATCGGATTCGGGTGCAGCGCCGCATTGGTCGAACGCTCAGCCTGCGAGGCAGGGGAGGCTGTGCGGCCGATGGCTGATCGTCTCTTCGCGATCCAGGCCGCAGGCAGTCCGACGATCGCGAGCACGAGCAGTACGGGAAGCGCACCCGCGAAGAAGACGAGCAGGCCCTGCAAGCCGTTCAACACGGCCTTCGTGCTGCCGCCCAGCGCGTCGGACATCCTGCTGAAGAGCGGATCCTTCTTCCCCTTCGCGGACACAGCCGGCTCCAGCGGCTGATACAGGCGCAGCTCGATCGTCGAGTAGGCAACGTTCTGGTCCAGATAGCGGATGCGGCCCTTAATGCGTTCGATCTCCTCCTGCACGGAGCCTAGCTGCTGCGAGAAATTGACCAGATCGTCTGCGCGCGTCGCTTTCTCCATGAAGCCGAGCAGCCGCCCCTCGACGACCTGCTTCGCCTTCAGCCTGGATTCCAGGTCGACGTATTCCTCGGTCACGTCCGTCCCGTTCATCTGGCGTTCGTAATGCGTGTTCTCGATTTGGCCCAATCGTTCGATGAACGACATGAAGCCGGCGGCCGGCACCTTGATCGTATACGTCGCGCCGTTCTCATAGGGCGATTGAATGTCTTGAAAGGCAAGGATGTAGCCTTTGCTCTGATGAATGGCATTCTGCAGCTGCGTCAGCGCCTTCGCAAAATCCACCGCTTCCAGCGTTACCGTGCCGCGATAGACCACCTTGCGGCCGAACCCGTCCTCCTCGGTGCCGAGCAGACTGCCCATGCCTCCGCCAGCCGAGGCGGCGTTATCCGCGGGAGCCTCGGCCGTCTCGGCTTCTCCTCCGCTCCCCGTGAATGCGGAATCCGCCATGCCGGCGTCCATATCGGCCGTGCTCTTCTGATCGGATGCATAATTCCCGTCGTTATCGCTGCTGCTGCACCCCGCCAAGATCATGACGAATGCGAGCATCAACACACCGATTACCGTCCATCCTCTGCTTCTCAAGACCGCCATTCGCATCAACCCCCTCTTTTTACCATTAGACGGCGAGGATGCGTGAATAGTTGCTGTCAGTTATTAATAAAAGTAGCATTTGACCTCCTAGAGCTTTGAGCGACTTGACTCACACTAGTTCGGGGTATTTCACTGATGGTAACCTGGCTGCTAGCTCGTCTATCGTGCATAGTTGCGCAGTTCGGATTAGTCGAACTAAAACTAACTGTAGGATGTGTTTGCCTCTCTAGTTCGAATTTGCCGAACTGGAGAGGCTTTTTCGCGCGAAGACGCAAGGATAGGCGCTCCTAAGCAGGCAAATCCGAACTACAGACGACCTTTCGGGCAGTCCTGGTTCTCTAAGCAGGCAAATCCGAACTGCATGAGACAGATCTATTGATCGGCAGACTAGAAGGGAGGGGATGGCCTCGGCGTACGTGTCATGTCGGGGTATTTCACTGATGGTAACTTGGCTGCTAGCTCGTCTATCGTGCATAGTTGCGCAGTTCGGATTCGTCGAACTAAAACTAACTGTAGGATGGGTTTGCCTCTCTAGTTCGAATTTGCCGAACTGGAGAGCTTTTTTTCACGCGAAGACGCAAGGCTAGGCACTCCTAAGCAGGCAAATCCGAACTACAAACAAGCAATCGAGCAGTCCTGGTTCTCTAAGCAGGCAAATCCGAACTACATGAGACAGATCTATTGATCGGCAGACTAGAAAGGAGGGGATGGCCTCGGCGTACGTGTCATGTCGGGGTATTTCACTGATGGTAACCTGGCTGCTAGCTCGTCTATCGTGCATAGTTGCGCAGTTCGGATTCGTCGAACTAAAACTAACTATAGGATGTGTTTGCCTCTCTAGTTCGAATTTGCCGAACTGGAGAGGCTTTTTCGCGCGAAGACGCAAGGATAGGCGCTCCTAAGCAGGTAAATCCTAACTACAGACGACCTTTCGGGCAGCCCTGATTCTCTAAGCAGGCAAATCCGAACTACATGAGACAGATATATTTAAAAGCCCCCGTCGCCGGGAGCTTCTGCAGCACAGTATACGGTTATTCGAAATAGTAATCGGCGCCCTCGAAAAATTCGAAGTTGAAGTCGCCGATCTGCACGAGATCGCCGTCCTTCGCCCCCTGCTTGCGCAGCGCATTGTCCACGCCCATCTGCCGCATGATCCGCGCCACGCGCATGACCGCATCGTAGGAGTTGAGGTTCGTCCGCTTGATGAACCGTTCGAGGTTCTCGCTCTCGACGACGAAATAGCCGTCCTCCTTGCGAATCTCGAAGTCGTTCGTTTCCTTCTTCTTGTCGTACTTGAACACTTTGCGCTCGGCGACCTCTTTCACTTCGTCGATAAGCGGCATGTCCGGCACCGTGTCCAGCAGATCGGCCGCCTTGTACAACAGCTCCTTGATGCCCGTCTTCGTGAGCGAGGAAATCGGCACGATCGGGTATTCCCGGTCGCCGCGCACGCCGTCCAACTGCTCCTTGAACAGCTCCAACTGCTCGGCAGCTTCCGGCATGTCCATCTTATTGGCCGCGATGATCTGCGGCCGCTCGGCGAGCTTGGCGTTATACTTCTCCAGCTCTTCGTTGATCGCAACCCAGTCGCGGAACGGATCGCGCCCCTCGGTTCCCGCCATATCCACGACATGGACGATAACCCGCGTGCGCTCGACATGGCGCAGGAATTCGTGGCCGAGGCCGACGCCTTCCGCCGCGCCTTCGATCAAGCCGGGCAGATCCGCCATGACGAAGCTCCGTCCTTCCTCGACGTCGACAACGCCGAGATTCGGGGTGATCGTCGTAAAGTGATAGGCGCCGATCTTCGGCTTCGCCGCG
>JAEWJS010000075.1 GCA_023386495.1 Bacillota bacterium
TGCCGGGCGTGTCGCTTGTTACCGCGCGGCCGTAAACCCGCCGCCTGAAGCGAGCACAGCAGCTCCTGCTCGTACTCGCCGTTCCATGCGTCGCCGGCGATCGCGTGCTCCAGTTCGCCGGCTAGCCGATAGACGGCGCCTGCCGCTAGATTGCCGGCAGCGCCGCGCAGCGTATGCGCGAAGCGCTTGGCGGCCTGTCGATCGCCTTGATCGAGCAGCTCGCCCAGGCGGGTAGCAGCGCCGGCATATTCCCTGCGGAATGTTGTGAGCACCTGCAGCAGAATATCCGCCTTGCCGTCCATCAAGCGCAGTGCCTCATGCCAATCGAGCACCTCTGCTTCCGATGCATCCTCGGGACCGGCCTCAGCCGCCGAATCCGTCTGAGGTTGGCGCGCAGCTGCGGCTTCTTCCCGGCCGCGGCCGGCGTCGCTCTCCGAAGCGAATGCCGGCAGCCACTTGGCCAGTACGGCATACAGCCGATCCGGCTGAAGCGGCTTCGTCATCACCTCGTTCATGCCGGCCTGCAAGCAGGCCTCCTGCTGCGCCTTGGTCGTATCGGCCGTGAGGGCGATAATCGGCAATCCCGCATAGCGCTGGTCGGCACGGATGCGCCGTGTCGTCTCCATCCCGTCAATGACCGGCATATGGATGTCCATCAGGACAAGGCCGTACGTGCCGATTTCCAGCATGATCAACGCTTCCCTGCCGTCTCCTGCGACGGTTACGGGGAAGCCCTCAGCCTCCAGCAGCGATCGCGTAACCATCTGGTTCACGAGATTGTCCTCGACGACGAGCAGCGCCGGTCTGCTCGGCTTCGCGGCAGCAGGCTTCACGCTGATGCCATCGGTCAAGACAGTCTCAGCCGGCGATGCTGTCGCCCGCAGGCGTTCCTGCTCGCAGAGGGATGTTAGCGCATGACCGAAGCCGTACCGGCTGACGGGTTTCGTGATGACGGCATTCGGCTGCCAGTTCGCTGCAAGCTGGTCGATGGCGATGCGGCCGTTGAGCGAGGTGTACACAATCGTGCGAATGCCGCGCAGGTCGGCCTGCCGCTTCATGTGGAACCAAGTCTCCTCGCCGTACATATCCTCGGCTTCCATATCGAGCATGAGCACATCGATGCCCTGCTCCTTATCCAGCATTTCGGCAGCTTCCTGCCAGGAAGCTGCCGGCATGACCCGTCCGACCAGGAGGCCGAGCGTCGCCGTCAATTGTTCGCGCATCTCGGCATGATCCTCCGCGATGAGCACGGTCCAGCCCTGCGCAGCGTCCGCCGCAGGAAGCCGGTCGCTGCTGTCCCCGAGTCCGAACGGGAGGACGAATCGGAACACGCTGCCTTGCCCCATCCGGCTGTCGACCTCGATCGGGCTGCCCCCCATCCGTTCGACCAGGCTGCTCGCGATGACGAGCCCAAGCCCGGTTCCGCCGTATTTGCGCGAGGTCGAGCCGTCGATCTGGACGAACGGCTGGAACAGGCGGCGGGTCTGCTCCTCGTTCATGCCGATGCCGGTATCCGTGACGGTGAACCGCAGGCGGATCGCCGATGCGCTCCTGTCCTCCACGGCGATATCCAATCGCACCATGCCGTGATCGGTGAATTTGACCGCGTTGCTCATGAGATTGAGCAGCACCTGCCCGAGCCGGGACGGATCGCCATGCAGCGCCGGCGGAATGTCGGGATCGATCGCGATCAGCACTTCGATCGGCTTATACCCGAGCAGCACGCTTACGGTTCCGCACACGCCGTGCACGGTTTCCTCCAGCGCGAAAGGGATGACGTCGATGTTCAGCTTATCCGCTTCGATTTTGGAGAAATCCAGAATGTCGTTCATGATCTGCAGCAGCGCATGCGAGGAGCTCTGGATCTTCTGCATATAATCCTGCTGAACAACGGTCATGGACGTACGGTTCATGAGATGGGACAAGCCGATAATACCGTTAAGCGGCGTTCGGATCTCATGGCTCATGCGGGCGAGGAACATGCTCTTCGCCTGGCTCGCTTCCTTCATCTCCTGCTGCGCGCGCTTCCATTCCGTAATGTCTCGCGAGATCGCGGAGAAGAACAGCTCGCCGCCGTCTTCCGCCGCATGGGCGACGATCGTCTGGGAGACGACGGCTTTGCCGCCGCCCGGCAGCATGACCGTGGTCTCGTATTCCGCATACCCGCGGCGCTTCGCTTCCGCGATGGCCTCTCCGAACCGAACGGCGCCGCTTGTCGTCAGATACCGCTTGAAATTCCGAGGGCCTTCCTCGAGTTCGGACCGCCCGAAGAGGCGATATCCGGCTTCGTTCATGTAGAAAATATTGCCGTGCGTATCGAAGGAAGCGATGCAGTCATGCGCCGATTCGACGATGCTGAACAGCCGGTTCCGCATGCGGACGGTCTCCTTGAAGGCGGTGATATCCCGCGCGACAATGACCCATCCCTTCGATACGCCGCTCGGGTGCATCATCGCGGACAAGTTCGCTTCGACCGGAATTCTCGCCCCGGATCGCGCAATCCATACCCATTCCGAATTGTCCGAAGCTTCGCCGATCTCGTCCATATGCCGGAAGAAGCGCGCATCGTCGCCATGATCGAGCCATAAGGCCGGCGTCTCGAGGCCGATCAGTTCCTCGGCACGATAGCCCAGCATCTCCTCGGCTCGGCCATTGAACAGCGTGATCCGGTAATCGGCATCCGTCACGATCATGGCGTATTGGTTGCGCCCGATGAACGCCTCGAACGGCTCGAACAGGCCGCGCAGGCTGCGCGTCATCTCGTTGACGGAGACCGCTAGGGAAGCGATCTCGTCCTGGTCTTGCGCTTCGATCGGCGCGATGGAGAAATTGCCGCGCGCCACCTTGTCGGTCACGTTCGCGATCTGGCGGATGCGCCGTATCACCGTGCGGTCCAGTACGCTGTAGATGATGAGGAACAGCACCAACTCGGTAACCGCGATGACGCCGAGCGTCGTGCGCAGCAGCGATTGCTGCGGGGCATAATAATCTTCCTTCCCGAAAGCCAAGGCGAGTATCCAGTTGCTGCTCGGCACTCGCGCGTAGAAGACCTTCACGGGGTCGTCGATGACCAGGTCGATCATCCCGCTGTCCGTGTGCAGCCCTGCCTCGAGCTTGGTCTGTTCGGTCGGGAAGTCCCGCAGGAAGTTGCGCTTCAGAATGACGCTCGGATCGCGATTGTACAGGACGTCCAGCCGACCGTTGACGAGATTGACGCGGCGATCCTCGCCGCTGCCGTTGTCCGTCTGCAGATAGGTGCGGAACAGCCGGGTCGCGTCGACGGTCAGATAGATGATCTGCTTGATGCCCCCGCGTTCGTCCATAACGGGAGCCAAGATCGGCAGCGCGTAAGTGCCGTCGGAAGCGAAGTAAGGGTCGCCGACGCTGCTGCGCCCATTCTTGGCAAGCGCAAATCCGGACGTGTCCCTAATATTCATCCAGCCGCCGTCCGCCAGCGCCAGCTTCCCTTCGAGATTCGCGATGCCGACATGGAGGAAGTAGCTGTCGACATCGAGCGAGAGCTCCTCGGAGAGATAGGCCAATTGTTGTTCCGGCGTCCCTTGGTGCAGCTGCTCGGAGCGGCTGACGATCTTGAGCTCCGCAAGGCGAAGCATCAAGAACGCCGATAGATTGTTCGCGGTATCGGCGACGGTGGCGAGCGTATTCTGCTCGAGCTGGCGGTTCAGCTTCTGCTTGGACATCGTATAGTTGGCTAACCCTGCCGTGCATAACGCTATGGTCGTCGTGACGAACAGCAGAGTAGCGAGCTTGACGCGAATGGATCGCAGCATGGATCATCCCATCCTTCTGTTGGCTGTGAAGCTGGCATTCTATTCCTATAATAGCCGAGAATAGTAGATTGCGACAGAGGTCGACGGGATTCGCTGACGTGCAGGCTCCGACTGCGACTAAGGGTCGAATCTAGCATGCGATACCTGTTGTTATCTCCCTTCCTATAGTAAAATGGTGGAAATAAAGAGCGGTTGCCGCAGGGGGTTGCCATAGTGGGACAGTCAGAGCTTGAACGAGAATCCGTGTCCGTCCTAAGGGACATCCGGCCTGCAGTGCATGGGGCCGGAGCGGAACGCGCGGAACATGCGGAACAAGATACGCACCACAAGCTGCTGGAATCGGAGAGGCTGCTTCGCGTGATCAGCGAATATGCGCAGGATGTCATCGCGTACAGCACGGTTGACGGCCGATGCAGCTATGTCTCTGCATCGGCTTATCGGGCGCTGGGCTATACGCCTGGCGAATTGATCGCGATGGGAAGCGACATCCGCGAGCTGTTCGATATCCCGCCGAATATTCTGGCAGGTTCGTTGGATGGCGGCATGGTGTATGAATCCCGGATAAGGCATAAGGACGGGACGTATCGCTGGTTCGAGACGACCGTGAACAGGATCGCTGCCGAGGATGGCGAGGCTGGGGTCGAGGAGATGCTGCTGTCGATCGGACGGGACATCACCGAACGGAAGCGGATGGAAGAGCGGCTTCGTGACAGCGAGCGTCGGTACAAATCCTTATTCGATAACAATCCGTCCAGCATTTATGCCTTCGATTCGGATGGCGGGCTGGCCTCCTTCAACATGCAGCTCGTAGAGCTGACAGGCTATGACAGCGAAGAGTTGCAGAAGATCCCGTTCCGCGAGCTGATCCATGAGGAGGACCGTCAGCGGGTCGAACAGATGCTGGCCGTCACGATGAGCGGGACCCCGGTCAGGTTCGAGGCCAGGATGGTTCGCAAGGACGGCGTCGAGATTGCCTGCGGGGTAACCAATGTGCCGATCGTCGTGGACGGGCAGGTCGTCGGCGCCTATGGGATCGCAAGCGATATTCGCGAACGCAAGCAGTACATCGAGCAAATCGAGCGGCTGAGCTATCGGCACAGCCTTATCTTAGGCGCTGTCACGGAAGGCCTCTTCATGCTCGACCAAGACGGCCGCGCGATCTTCCTCAATCCTGCTGCCGAGCGGATGCTCGGTTACGCGTTGGAGGAATTCGTCGGCCGCTTCAGCCATGATGTCATTCATCATTCGCGGGCAGACGGCACGCCGTATACGCGCGAATCGAATCCGATCTCCCGGACGATCGACGATGGGCTGGCACGCGCTATGAGCGATGAGGTGTTCTGGCGCAAGGACGGCACGAGCTTCCTGGTGGAGTACCGCGTCAATCCGATCATCGACGCCGGGCGAATCGTCGGAGCGGTCGTCGTGTTCAACGACGTGACCGGGGAACACGAGATTCGCGCGGCGAAGGAGAATGCCGAACGGGCGGACCGCGCGAAGTCCGAATTCCTCGCGATGATGAGCCACGAGATTCGTACGCCGATGAACGGCATTCTGGGGATGACCGATCTCTTGCTCGAGACCGAGCTGACCGAGGAACAGCAAGAATATGCGGAGATTATCCATTCGAGCGGCGAGACGCTGCTGCGCATCCTGAACGATATACTCGACTTCAGCAAAATCGAAGCCGGCAAGCTCGTCTTGGAGGACGAGCTGTTCGATCTGGCCGGCGCGATCGCGATGACGATCGACCTATTCAAGCCAAGGGCGGAGCAGAAAGGGCTCGAGCTGCTGTGCACCGTCGCCCCCGACGTACCCGGCGCGGTCGTCGGGGATGCTACCCGATTCCGCCAGGTGCTCACGAACCTCGTCGGCAACGCGATCAAGTTCACCGAGCAGGGAAGCGTGAACGTGTCCGTCGATGTCCGGCAGGGTGCCGGCGAGGCAGGCAAGCTGCTTCGCATCACGGTGGAGGATACCGGCATCGGCATACCGGCCGACAAGCTTCAGCATCTCTTCCAATCGTTCTCGCAGCTGCATCCCGCACTCAGCCGCACCTACGGGGGCACGGGTCTTGGCCTTGCCATCACGAAGCGTCTCGTCGAGTTGATGGGCGGCGTCATCGCCGTCGACAGCGTCGAGGGGAAGGGCTCCGTCTTCCGCTTCGAGATGGAGCTGCACGGCGAGATCTTTTCGACGGCCGGCGATCATGAAGCGGATGCAGAGCCGCGGTCGAACCGGACGGCAAAGCCAGCAGTATGGCAGCCCCATGCGCGATGCGCAGCCTCCGACCCCAGGTGCCTCAGAATTCTGCTCGCGGAGGACCATCCGGTGAACCAGCAGCTCTTCCTGCGGGTATTGGACCGCCTCGGCTATGCGGCAGACGTCGTGCAGAACGGCGTCGAAGCGGTGGAGATGATTCTGAAGCAGCCTTACGACCTCGTCTTCATGGACATCCAGATGCCCGTGATGGACGGGATTAAGGCGACAGGGCTCATCCGGCAATTGCTGCCGGAGCCGAAGCTTCCCGTCATCGTCGCCTTGACGGCACACGCGCGCAAGGAAGACCGGGATATGTGCCTGACGGCAGGCATGGACGACTACGTCAGCAAGCCGATCCAGATGGACGAGGTTCGCCGCGTGTTCGATCGCTGGCGGGACGGGAAGGGAAAGGCGCAATCATGACCGCGCGGGATGTCAATGATTTTACCAGTTGCAAGCTTCGGACAACCATGAGATTCTAATCTACGACAAGGTACAGACACGAAGAAGGGCAGAAGACGAATGGGACATCCGAAGGACTACTTTCAGCAGCTTAAGGCGCAATTGGGACCGCAGGCTTGGCATAACTTTCGAATCGATGCATCGGCATCGCTGTTGTTCAGTGTATTCAACGCCGTATTCAATCAATTCTATATCCCGATGGCCATCCAGCAAGGCGCGAACAATATGCAGGTCGGCGTGCTCGCCGCCGCGCCGGCCATCGGGCTGCTCCTCTCGCCGCTATGGGCATCGTTCATCGAGCAGAGCGGTCCGCGGCGCTTCATGATCTACCCGAACTTGATCGGCCGGGCGCTCATCATCCTGCCGGCCTTCTTCGGCGTTCCGCTCGTGTATGTAGGCGTTGCGCTGCTCTTCCAGCTCATGATGGGGATGCAGGCACCGGCCTACGCGTCGATGGTGACGCGCATGTATCCCCCGCAACATCGCGGCAAGCTGATGGCCAACGTGCGCATCGGCATGGTCGTGCTTATGATTCCGCTGGCGTATCTGGTCGGGTATTGGACGGATGCGGCAGGTCCCAGCGGCCCGCTGGCTGCCGCCGCGGTCATGGGCGTCCTCTCGATTCTGGTCTTCACGCGGGTGAAGGAATCCGAGCCGCAGCCGCAGCCGACTGCCGCGGCCGTCCAGAAGCGAGGGAGCTTCCGCGAGCAGTGGAGTCTGGTGAAGCAGAATCGCGAGCTGGGCATTTTCCTGGCTGCAACGACGTTCACGGGCTTCTGCAATATTATGGCGGGTCCGCTCTATCAGATCATCCAGGTCGAAAGGCTCGAGCTGTCGAACGTGGAGATCGGCTATGCGCGGATGACGTATTTTGCATGCCTGCTGGTCGCATACTTCGTAGTTGGCCGGGCGATCGACCGCATCTCAGCGAAAAGCACGATCATCTACGGACTGCTCGCGTTCGCAGCGGTTCCGACGTTATACGGGGTGTTCGGCAATTATCCGTCCGTTCTCGTCGGCAGCGGCATCCAAGGGATCGGGGACGCGATCTGGGATATCGGCATCCTGGCCTATGTCTTCCGGCTTGCGCCGGGCAGAGAGGCCGTCGTATTCGGCCTGCACATGCTGCTGTTCGGCATCCGGGGGACGATCGGTCCGCTGCTGTCGACCGCATTGGCCGGCTACGGGCTGCCGCTGTCGTGGCTGCTGCTCGGCGCGGCGCTGTTCGGGTGGATCGGCTGCGCGCTGTTCATCGCCATGGGCAGACGGGGGGAGCGGCAGGCCGCATAGGAGCAGGGAATAACGCAAGCAAGGGCGGTGCCATCGACGGCACCGCCCTTCTTTTTGCCCAATCCTAATTCGCCGCGGCAATGTCGCGCTTATGGAAGAACGACTTCAGCGCATTGTAGACCTCGCCCTTCTCGCGGATGACGTAATAGAGGAACGTCGGGAACGAAATGTTCTTGTAGGCCGACATGAGCGTGCTGGAGCGGTTATACTGGTTCACCTCGCCGTAGCCGAACATGTTCGACCGCTTGAGCAGTTCCCCGATCAGCTTCACGCAGCGCTCGTTGTCGCTCGTCAGGTTGTCGCCGTCGGAGAAGTGGAACGGATAAATATTGTACATATTCGGCGGGAAGCGGGAGTCGATGACCTCCAGCGCCTTGATGTAAGCGGAGGAACAAATGGTGCCGCCGCTCTCGCCCCGATTGAAAAATTCGTCCTCGGTCACGACCTTGGCTTCCGTATGATGCGCAATGAATACGATCTCGACCTTTTCGTACTGCGCGCGCAAGAACCTCGTCATCCAGAAGAAGAAGCTTCGCGCTACGTATTTTTCGAACGAGCCCATCGATCCGGACGTATCCATCATGGCCAGAATGACAGCGCTTGAGCTCGGCTTGATGATCTCCTCCCACGTCTTGTAACGCAGATCGTCCGGGGAAATCCCATGGATGCCGGGTGCGCCTTCGGTGGCGTTGCGCTTCAGGTTCTCCAGAATGGTGCGCTTCTTATCGATGTTGGACATGATGCCCTTCTTGCGTATATCGTTGAAACGGATTTCCTGCGTCTCCAGCACGTCCTTATCCTTCGGCTTCAAGAAAGGCAGCTCCAGCTCCGCGAACAGCATCGTCTCGAGCTCCTCCAGGCTGATCTCCGCTTCGATGACGTCATCGCCGGGCTTGTCGCCGGCGCCCTCTCCCTTGCCGCCCTTCTGCGCGTTCGGATCGACGCCGAGCACGTCGCCCACCTGGCTGTCGCCGTCCCCTTGACCGACATGCTTGCTCTTGTTGTGATTGTACACGAACCGGTATTCGTCGAGGCTGCGAATCGGCACCTTAATGATCTGTTTGCCGTCCGACATGACGATATTCTCTTCGGAGACGAGATCCGGCAAGTTCTGTTTGACGGCTTCGCGAACCTTCTGTTGGTGCCTGGCTTGGTCTTGGTAGCCCTTCCTGTGGAGCGACCAGTCTTCGCGGGATACGATGAATAACGGTTGACCTTCCATATGAACGTGCACCTCCCACTGGTTAACTGCCGTTGTTATACAATATATTCAAGCCCGGTGCGGTTATGTGAGACAATATGCGCCCAAATCTATCACGCTGGATTGCATTTGCGGCCGCATGCACCCATTCAGTATAGTAAGAGCAGGGAATCCTGTAGAATGGAGGCAGATGTGCATGGCTAGAATCGTCGCCTTCCCGCCGTCAATCGATGCAGGATGCACGCGGCTCGTGCTCGGCTCGATGCCAGGCGAAGCGTCGCTTGCGGCGCAGCGATATTACGCGCATCCGCGCAACGGCTTCTGGCCGATCGTCTACCGGGTGCTGAGCGAGGGGACGGAAGTGCCGCCGGCAGCTTACGAGGAGAGGCTTCGCTTCTTATTGGAGCATGGCATCGCATTGTGGGACGTGCTGCGCGCATGCGAGCGGGAAGGCAGTCTGGATACGGCAATCCGGGAGCCGGAGGCGAATGACTTCAACGCGCTGTTCCGGCGCTACCCTGGAATCGACACGGTCTACTGCAACGGAGGCAAGGCCTATGAGCTGTTCACGAAGCAAGTGATGCCGACGCTTGCGGCAAGCCGGCTTCCGGCCTGCGTGAAGCTGCCTTCCACAAGTCCCGCGCATGCGATTCCGTTCGAACGGAAGGCAGAAGCGTGGCTTGCGCTGCGGACCGATGAGGTGGCAAGGGCAGGCGAGTAAAGGCGCAATAAGCCGAATAGCAAAAAACGCCCCGATCCCAAACGCAGGCCGCGTATGGATCGAGACGTCTGACAGTTAGCTTGCCGATCGTGCGGGCAGGTCTGACGCTTAGGCGGAAGCGCCTAGCAGCAGTCCGATGACGAACAGGCCCAGAAAGCCGACGAGCAGCAGCCCGTTCAGAACGACGCCGATGATGCCGAACACCTTGCGCCGGTTCTTCTGGACGATTCCGATAATGCCAAGGATCAAGCCGACGAAGCTAATCGCGAGCGAGCCGAGAATCGCAAGACCGCCGATAATCATCGATGTGCCGACCTCCATCGGATCGATCGTAGCCGGATCGATCGTCCCGTCTGGCGAGATGAACTCCCTAAGCGCGGCGACGGTGGCCACGAACCCGATGATCATGACGACAATGCTGATAAGCCCGATCACGAAGGAAGCGATGCCGAGTCCGGATTGGCGTACGGGAGCGGCTGCAGGCTCCTCGCCGAAGACGGGCGGGTAAGGCGTCATCCCTTGCGGCTGCGAGCGATAGGGCTGTCGGCCCTGTTGTTCTTCTTGCTGCGGAGGCTGGTTGTGTTGATCCATGATTGTGCGTTACCCCTTTACCTTTTTTGTCAATTATAACCGAATAGGATGGATGAGGAAATGATGAGTTCGAAAAGACAAGCGGCGTACGGCGCGATCTATGCCGCATTGGCCGTCGCATTCGGTGCCTTCGGCACCCACACGCTCGAGGAATTGATCTCGGCAGACAGCCTGGCTGTATTCGAGACAGCGGCACGCTATCAGATGTATCATGCGCTGGCGCTTCTCGTTATCGGTCTTACGGCCGATCAGATGGCGCATGCCGCCAGGGCTTGGCGCTGGGCAGGACGATTGATCCACGCCGGCATTTGGATTTTCTCGGGGAGCCTGTATGTTCTTAGTCTGTCCGGCATCAAGGTGCTGGGCGCGATCACGCCGATCGGCGGCGTTGCCTTCATCGCGGGCTGGATTTGCGTGGTCGCTGCGCTGATGCGCAGCAAGTAGAGGGAGCGGTTCGATAAATACTTAACCCCGTTAAAAAAAAGAATGTCCTTCTGTTGAAAATTGGATATAATGTAGTCAGTCAGGACAATGGATAAATACATAGGCATGCATGTTCGAATAGGCCGCTGATCAGGCTTTCCGAACAACCTCGCATAGGAAGGATGTTCGCGCTTGTTGATACAAGAGGCAGCTGATTCCGTGAAACAGCAGCAATTCGCGTTTCCTTCCGCAGGCAGGCTATGGTTCATCTCGCTTGCTGTCTGCTTAATCGTATTACTAGGGGTCGGCGGGACCCACTTCATCGTCCCGAAGGGCACATGGAGCAGTCAGTTCACCATTGGTGCTGGAGCAGCCCTAATCTTGCTCGCCCTGTGCCTGCTCTTCGGATTGAGGCGCGCCATGGCCGTTCGAAGCCGCTATCACGGCACGCTATTGACGGAAGCGGCGGATTCGGTGTTCCGCCATAGTCCCTTCTCCATGGCCGTTCTGGATGAGACGGGGCGATTCCGCGAAGTGAACGACGGAACCGTGCACTTGCTCGGCTACGAGAAGAGCGAGCTGCTGGGCCAATTGTTCCTGCCGGTGATCGAGACGGATAATCGGCCCGAGACCGAGAAGCGGTTCGAGGCCGCCCTGCAAGGCGACGTGCAGCAAATCTCGCTCATGATGAAGCACAAATCCGGCATCCCCCTCGACGTGCTGGTGACGCTGACGCCATATGCTGCGGCAGACGGCGCGCGAGGCGTCGTGCTGTTCAGCCAGGACATGAGCGACCGCAAGCGGAGCAGCGAGCGGATTCGGTACATGGCGTATTATGACGATATGACGGGTCTTCCCAATCGCAGATTGTATATGGTGCACTTGACGGAGGCGCTGCAGCGTCCGCGTACGGACAATCGGCGCGTTGCCGTCTTGTATCTGGACCTGGATCGCTTCAAGCTCGTGAACGATTCGTTCGGCCGCGACTTCGGCGACATGCTGCTGCTCCAAGTGGCAGAACGTCTGACGCGGGACCTGGAGGAGCATGACGTCGCGGCTCGAATGGAGGGCGATGAATTCGCGATTCTGTACGAGAGCGCCGCTACGGACGAAGAAGCGCTCGAGCGCGCAAGGAAGCTGTTGGCGCTCTTGGAGGAGCCGTTCGAGCTGCAGGGGCATCCGTTCCATATGAGCGCGTCGATCGGCATCGCGACGAACGGGGACGGGGCAACCGACCCGAACGTCATCGTGAAGAAGGCGGACATCGCGCTTAGTACGGTTAAGGACAACGGCCGTAACGACTGCCTGCTCTACACAGGCGAGCTGGACAACTCCTCGCTCGAGAAGCTTACGATGCAGCATGAGATGCGCAAGGCATTGGCACAAGGCGAATTCATTCTCTATTATCAACCGCAGTACCATATCGAGACGGGCGAAGTCGTCGGACTTGAAGCGCTTGTCCGCTGGCAGCATCCGGAGCGGGGCATGATTCCGCCGGGGATGTTCATCTCCATCGCCGAAGAGAGCGGGTTGATCGTCCAATTAGGCGATTGGGTGCTCGCAGAGGCCTGCAGGCAGAATAAGGAATGGCAGGAGCAGGGGCTGCCGCACGTCCCCGTATCCGTCAATCTCTCGATTAGGCAGTTCCTGCAGCAGAACTTGACGGACAAGGTTGCATCCGTGCTGAAGGAGACGGGTTTGGCGCCGCAGTACCTGGATCTCGAGATTACCGAATCCATGACGATGGACGTGCAGTATGCGTCGGCTCAGCTGCTCGAGCTGTCCAAGCTTGGCGTTGGAATAAGCGTCGATGATTTCGGCACGGGATACAGCTCCTTTCATTATCTGAAAAATTTCCCGATCAACCGTCTGAAGATCGATCGATCGTTCGTGCGCGACATCCAGCAGGACCCCAATGATGCAGCGATCGTAGCGGCTATCATCGCAATGGCGCATAACATGAATTTGCAGGTCATTGCGGAGGGCGTAGAGACGGAAGAGCAGTTGTTCTTCCTAAGGAAGCACCGCTGCGACGAGATGCAGGGCTACTATCGGAGCCCGCCTGTACCGTCGCTGCAGATTGCGGAGCTGATACGTGCGACATGAACGGAAAAGGAACGGCCGAGTCGGCTGCCTCAGGGGCAGCGCGATTCGGCCGTTAGTCGTTATTCATGGAATTCATCGATCTCGTTCAAGCTGAATGTGTACACTTGCTTCTCGTCCACATGGTAGACCGTAATGGAGTGCTTCGATTCGTCGAAGCTGAGGATGCGGCAGGGCACGCTTAGCTTGACGCCCCGTCCTTTGTTGACGTCGAGCCGGATCAGCTTGTTGCCCGCGATATATTTACGAATTCTGTCGGAAGCCTCATCCTGCTCGCTTGCCTTGGCTGCCGGTGCTCTCTTCGTCTCCGCTTTTGCCTCGGCCTTCGTCTCCGCTTTTGCCTCGGCCTTCGTCTCGGCCTTCGCTTCGGCCTTCGTCTCCGTCTTCGCCTGCAGCTTCTGCGGGATGTGAATCGGCTTGTGCGTCGACGTATCCTCCATCGCCTGCTGGATCAATTTGCCCATCTGCTGGCCGGCATGGATTCGGTAGTCGGATACGCTCGGATCGCCCAGGAGGCGAAGGAGCAGTTCAAGTGCCTTGGCATTCGATTCGCTGTCGATCAGCAAATCTACGTTGAACAGGTAGCTCTTCTTGCCGGCGGCACCTTCTGGTGATTTCATCATTCACTCCGTCCCTTACACTTTTTTTACTCAATATAGCATGTCTGTTCGGACAAGCATAGTCCCCAAGGCCTATAAAATTCCTCCAGCAATCGCAGGCAGACGCCTTGCCGTCTCTTATCACGCCTGCATAAGCTGAATGGGAAAGGCAAGCATTGGCAGATCAGGACCATGAAAGGTGGTATGGCGATGATTCGCATGGTTCCGTATGCGCTGGGAGACAGTACGGTGATCGGTGTCGAGGTGAAGCTTCCGCTGACCACGCTGCTCGCAGTATCGACTGACAAGGGCTACATTATGTGCGGGGCACTCGATGTAGCGCTGCTTAACGACAAGCTCAAGGATCGGGGGATCATCGCCGGCAGAGCGGTTGGTGTCCGGACGTTAGAGCAACTGCTGGAAGCGCCGCTCGAATCCGTGACGCATGCGGCCGAGGAGATCGGCATCCATGCCGGCATGAAGGGCATTGACGCGCTGAAGCGCATGCTGTGAAGCGGCCGGCCGTCGTCCCCTTAACAAGAGACCTCCTGGATGCCAGCGTTATTCATCATGCTGGTCACCCAGGAGGCATCTCTTGATCCGGTCGGCGCAATCATTCGGTTATGCAGTCGGGATCGATTCGAACAGCTTCTTCAGATTGACGTCGAACGGCGCGCGAACGATTCCCTTCTCGGTAATGATGGCATCTACATATTCATGCGGCGTAACGTCGAATGCCGGGTTGAACACCTTAACGCCTTGCGGCGCGGTTCGTTTGCCGAAGCCTTCCGTAATCTCCTCCGCCAATCGTTCCTCGATCGGAATCTCAGCCCCAGTCGGCGTCTCAAGGTCGATCGTCGACATCGGACAAGCCACGTAGAACGGGATGCCGTGCGCCTTGGCGAGGACGGCGACGCTGTAGGTACCGATCTTGTTGGCGACATCGCCGTTCGCCGCGACGCGGTCCGTCCCGACGATCACGGCGTTCACCCAGCCCTTGGACATGACCATGCCGGCCATGTTATCGCAGATGAGCGTGACATCGACGCCGGCTTGATGCAGCTCGAACGCGGTCAGCCGGGCCCCTTGCAATACGGGACGGGTCTCGTCGGCGAATACCTTGAGGCTAACGCCGCGCTCTTGCGCCAGATAGAACGGAGCAAGCGCGGTCCCGTACTTGGAGGTGGCCAATCCGCCCGCGTTGCAATGCGTCAGGACGCCCATGCCGTCCCGGAATAGCGTCAGCGCATGCTCGCCGATCAGGCGGTTCGTCTCTTCGTCCTCGCTGTGAATCGCGATCGCTTCCGTCGTCAGCGCTTCTTGGCACTCTGCGGCAGTGAGGCCGCTCTGGCTGAGCGCCTCGGCGCGCGCCTTCATGCGATCGAGCGCCCAGAATAGGTTAACGGCCGTCGGACGCGACGTCGCAAGATATTCGGCATGGCGGTTGACAGAGGCAAGCCAGTCGGCCGCGCTGCCGGCGGCGGCATCGCGGGCACCCAGCACCACGCCGTATGCGGCGGCAATGCCGATCGCAGGAGCGCCCCGCACCTTCAGATGCCGGATGGCTTCCCAGATGTCCTCCGAGCTCGTGAGCTCGAGGTACAGCACCTGCTCGGGCAGCAGGCGCTGGTCGAGCAGGTCGACGTGTTCGCCGGTCCAGATAACCGGTTGAAGCGCATGTTCAGTAGATGTCATGAGGCTAATTTCCTTTCTATTCGCGCAGCGCGTTCTGCGCGGCGGCGATGACTTCTTCGATGGAGGATGCTTGCCGGTTGTTCATGATCAACGCTTTGCCGATGCGAAGCGCCGTCCGCTGCGCGGACTCGCGGAGCGCGGCGTCCGGTATTTTGTCGATATCGGCCACATGGGCGAGACCGACGATGCGGCGCACCATTTTGCACCCGGCATACCCGATGGAATCCTGCAGCAGCCGCTGCATGTAGTCGTTCTTATAAGCGTCGCTGGCGCGAGCTAGACGATCGACGCAGTCCTGCTCCCAGAGGGTGCGGAATTTCGCCTCGAAGCTCGTCCATACCGAGCGTACCGTGTCCAGCAGATAGGCGCGATAGTCGGCTCGACCGGCATCGTCGGCGCTCCAATGCGCTTGGCCGGCATAGTTAAGCAGCAGGTTGGCGATGATAGCGCCGATATCGTAGCCCATCGGCCCGTAGTAAGCGAACTCAGGGTCGATCACCTTCGTCGAGTCCGGACGGATGAAGATGCTGCCCGTATGAAGGTCGCCGTGGAGAAGGGCTTGGCCTTGCGTCAGGAATTTCTCGCGCAGCAGGGCGACTTCGAGATGAAGGGCTTCATCCGTGCGAAGCGCTTCCGCCTCGTCCTCGATCGCCGCTTCATAATTATTGTTCGAGGAGACGGTATACGGGTCGTCGAAGATCAGATCCTCGGTTATTTTGCACAATTCCGGATTAATGAACCGGCCTGCTTGCAGCTTCTTGTCCTGCTGGTTCATCCCGAGGTCCGAGGTGTAGAACAGCGTATTCGCCAGGAAGGTCGAGATGTCGTCGGCGAACTTCGGATAGCGGCCCAGCTCCATCAGGCCTCTGCGCATGATGACATGGTCGCTCAAGTCTTCCATGATCGTGAGCGCCAGCTCAGGGTCATAGGCGTATACGCGGGGGACGAGACCTTCGGCGAGACGCCCTTCGATGACGAGCGCTTCGCTCTCGATTCTAGCGCGGTCAAGCGTGAGCGGCCAAGATTCGCCGACCACCTTGGCATAAGGCAGCGCCTGCTTCATGATCAAGCTGCGGCCGGACACGGCATCCGTAATGTGAAAGACGAGGTTTAGGTTGCCGTCGCCGATCTCGCGGCTGGATAGGGCTGCATTCGGAGGGAAGACTTCTTGAATGCGGGCTGCGATCTCGATCGCTTCTTGTTCGGTTAGCGGATGGTAAGCTGACATGCGTGATGCACCTCCGGATGGATTCTTCGTAACAGATATTGCGAATTCGACGTCGAATAAGCTTCGTAGCATAACATCGTGATCACAACGGTCAATTTGAACAACCTTTAGTATAATAGATATTATTTCGCGTTGGAATACCCGCTTTGTTATAATGGATACGGAATGGAAGGATAGGGGGTTGAACGGATGGACGAAGGCAAGGCGAATCACGAAGTGCCGATCGTGGCGCTTAAGGAATGGGCATCCGCGATTGAAGCGCTGGCAGCAGGCGAGCAGATCATGCTCATGCGCAAAGGTGGCATCGTCGAGGAGACGAAGGATTTTCGGCTTGTGAGCCCTAAGTTCTATCTCATGCCTACCTACGAACACCAGCGGCGGGAGCTGCTGAAGGAACCTTATCAGGCATTGGTCGACCGCACGATCGACGGGTGGGACCCGCAGGCCGGAACGGTCAGGATCGCGTATTATGCGGAGGCCGTGCACGACCTCGCTATCGATGACCAAGCGAAGCTGGACAAGCTGCGGGCGTTTCATATATGGACGGATGCATTCGCGGACGAGCGTCTGAAGTGGAAGCGGAAACAGCCGCTTCACGTGCTGCTGCTGCGCGTCTATCGACTGCATCAGCCGGTCGAATTGCCGCTGCTCGACGCCTATACGGGGTGCAAGTCTTGGGTATCGCTGGAGCGTCATATACCGAGCGCGGACCGAATTCCCGTGCTGTCGGACGAAATGTTTCAAGAAGTTGTGACAAATATCATAGAAACGCTCGATTAAACCGTTTTCAAGGCGGTTATGGCGGGTGTACGTTTGTTGATTTGTAACGAAACTTATACTAAAATGATTATAAACAATGAGAATCAATGAGAATCAATCGATGGATTGCATATCCGGAAGGGGACAAATGAATCATGGCAACTCGTTTTACGATTGACGGCCTGAAGGCGGCCATAGAAGGCAAAGAAATTCTGAAGGGCATCAACATCGACATCAAGGGCGGAGAAATTCACGCGATCATGGGACCGAACGGAACAGGCAAGAGTACGCTCGCTTCGGCGATCATGGGGCATCCCAAATATGAAGTAACGGAAGGTACGGCACTGTTGAACGACGAAGACGTGCTCGAGATGGGCGTGGATGAGCGCGCACGCGCAGGACTGTTCCTCGCCATGCAGTACCCGAGCGAAATTTCGGGCGTCACGAACTCCGACTTCCTGCGCAGCGCGATCAATGCGCGCCGCGGCGAAGGCAACGAAATCTCGCTCATCAAGTTCATCCGCCAGATGGAAGGCAAGATGAAGGAGCTCGAGATGAACCCTGAATTCGCGCATCGTTATCTGAACGAGGGCTTCTCCGGCGGCGAGAAGAAGCGCAACGAGATTCTGCAGATGATGCTGCTCGATCCGAAGATCGTCATCCTGGACGAGATCGACTCCGGTCTTGATATCGACGCGCTGCGGATCGTTGCCGCAGGCGTGAACGCCATGCGCTCCGAGGATCGCGGATTCCTCATTATTACGCACTATCAGCGCCTGTTGAACTATATCACGCCTGACTACGTACACGTCATGATGCAGGGCCGCATCGTCAAATCCGGTGGTGCTGAACTAGCACAGCGTCTAGAGGCAGAAGGCTACGATTGGGTCAAGGAAGAGCTGGGCATCGTCGACGAAACCGTCGGCCAGGCTTAAGCGGAAGGAGCGAGAAGGCGACATGCATACGGAAGTGAATGCTCCAATTAACCGCGAGAGCGTCGAAGCGCTGTCGCGCAGCAAGCAGGAGCCGGAATGGCTGACTGCCCTGCGTGCAGGCGCGGCGTCCGCGGCAGAGACACTGGAATGGCCGAAGCCCGAGAAGATGCGGATCGACCGCTGGAACCTTCAGGCACTCGGTAACTATACGGCAGCCGATCTGGCTGCGACGACGGAAGGCTTGCCGGAGGATATCCGCGCGATCGTGCCGGGCAGCGGCGACAACCTGCTCGTGCAGCGCAATTCCGGTGTGGCATACCGCCATCTGGCGAAAGAGCTGCAAGACAAGGGCGTGATCTTCACCGATCTCGAGACAGCCTGCCGCGAGCACGGCGACCTCGTGAAGAAGCACCTGTTCACGGCGATCGACAAGGACGCAGACAAGCTGAACGCGATCCATGCCGCGCTGTGGAACGGCGGCGTCTTCATCTATGTGCCGAAGAACGTCGAAGTGGACATCCCGCTGCAAGCGGTCCTGTTCCACGATCAGGCGGATGCTTCGCTGGCTCCGCACATTCTGCTCGTTGCCGATCAATTCAGCAGCGTGACGTATGTGGATCACGTCGTGACGAGCGCGAGCGGCGACGGCGCCTCGACACCGGTCGTGCATCATGCAGGCGTCGAAGTCATCGTGAAGGCTGGCGCTAAGGTACGCTTCGCAACGGTTCACCATATGGCGAGCAACGTGGTGGAGCTGACGATTCGCCGCGCCGTGATCGACAATGACGGCAGCATGGAGTGGATTATCGGCGATCTGCATGATGGCAACGTCCTCTCCGACACGAAGTCGGTCCTGAAGGGGAACGGTTCGACCTCCGACGCGAAGGTCATCGCGGTCGGCACGCGCGCGCAGAACATGAGCTTGACGACGCAGGCCGTACACTTCGGCCGCAGCTCGGACAGCAACATGGTCACCCGCGCGGTCATGCGCGAGCAGGCCTCGGCGATCATCAACGGCATTACGAAGATCGAGAAGGGCGCCACCAAAGCGAACGGCGTTCAGACCGAGCGCGTGCTCATGCTCAGCCCGAAGGCGCGCGGCGACGCGAATCCGATTCTGCTGATCGACGAGGATGACGTAACGGCAGGGCATGCAGCCAGCGTCGGGCAGGTCAACGCAGAGCAAATCTATTATCTCATGTCGCGGGGCATTACCCGCACGGAAGCGGAGAAGCTTATCATTAACGGCTTCCTGGCGCCTGTCGTATCGGATATTCCGATCGAAGCGGTGCGCGAGCAGCTGTCGAAGCTGCTCGAGAGGAAGCTCGGATCATGAACGCGCGCGAGCTTCGCAAGCAATTCCCGATTCTAGACCAGACGATTAACGGTCATCCGCTCGTCTATCTGGACAACGCGGCTTCCTCGCAGAGGCCGCTTGCGGTAATCGACGCGATGAAGCGCTATTACGAGCATGATCATGCGAACGTTCACCGCGGCGTGCACACGCTGGGCTCGCGGGCGACCGATGCATACGAAGGCGCACGCGCGAAGGTCGCCAAGTTCCTGAACGCGAAGAGCGAGCAGGAGATCGTCTTCACGCGCGGCACGACGACAGCACTGAACCTGGTAGCAGGCTCGTACGCCCGTCATATGCTGAAGGAAGGCGACGAGATCGTGCTGACGCCGATGGAGCATCACGCGAACTTGATCCCGTGGCAGCAGGTGGCGAAGGCAACCGGCGCGGTGCTTAAGTATATCCCGATGCAAGCGGACGGCAGGCTGCTCATGGCGGACGTCGAGGCGACGCTCACCGAGCGGACGAAGATCGTCTCGGTGATGCATGTCTCGAACGTGCTCGGCATCATCAATCCTGTGAAGGAGATCGCGGCCGCTGCGCACAAGCGCGGCGCGGTCATGGTCGTGGACGGCGCGCAATCGACGCCGCACATGACCATCGACGTACGCGACATGGACTGCGACTTCTTCGCCTTCTCCGGGCATAAGATGTGCGGTCCGACGGGAATCGGGGCACTCTATGCGAAGAAGGCGCTGCTGGATCGCATGGAGCCGATCGAGTTCGGCGGCGAGATGATCGACCATGTCGATCTCTACGACGCGACGTGGAAGGAAGCGCCATGGCGATTCGAGGCCGGCACGCCGATTATTGCGGGGGCGGTCGGACTCGCTGCGGCGATCGACTTCCTGACCGATATCGGTCTGGACAACATCGACCGCCATGAAGCGCATCTCGCGCAATTGGCATACGATAGGCTGTCCGAGCTGGAAGGCGTGACGATCTACGGGCCGCGCGAAGGACGCGTCGGACTGGTCACGTTCAACCTCGGCGATGTGCATCCGCATGACGTCGCGACGGTGCTGGACACGGAAGGCGTCGCGGTTCGCGCGGGCCACCACTGCTGCCAGCCGCTGATGCGGAGACTCGAGGTATCGGCGACAGCGCGAGCGAGCTTCTATCTGTACAACACGGAGGATGAGGTCGATCGCCTGGTCAGCGCGCTACTAAAGACAAAGGAGTTCTTCGGTCATGCAATTGGATGATTTGTATCGTCGAGTGATCATGGACCACTATAAGAATCCTCGGAACCGCGGAACGATGGACGAAGGCTCGGTAACCGTGAACCTGAACAATCCGACCTGCGGCGACCGGATTCAGCTGCAGTTGCAGCTAGAGGACGGCATCGTCAAGCAAGCGCGTTATACGGGTGAGGGCTGTTCGATCAGCATGTCGTCGGCATCCATGATGACAGAAGCCGTGAAGGGCAGAACCGTCCCTGAGGCGCTTGCGCTTGCCGAGAAGTTCTCCTCTCTGATGAAGGGGGAGCCGGTCGAGTTCGAGGAATTGGAAGATATCGAAGCCCTGTCCGGCGTGAACAAGTTCCCTGCGCGCATCAAGTGCGCGACGCTTGCTTGGAACGCGCTGAAGAAGGGCGTCGAGTCGGAATAGATCGATCATTATATAACTACTGAGGGGGTAAGCACGATGGCGAAGCAAATGCCTGAGATGGAAGATTACAAATATGGCTTCCGCGATGAGCATAAGGCGATATTCCAATCGGGCAAAGGCCTGACGCCCGAGATCGTCCGCACGATCTCCGAGATGAAGGGCGAGCCGGAATGGATGCTCGACTTCCGCTTGAAGTCGCTCGAGCAGTTCAACAAGATGCCGATGCCGCGTTGGGGCGGGAACATGGACGATCTGGACTTCGACGACATCCAATATTACGTCAGACCGTCCGAGAAGCAGGGCAAGACTTGGGAGGAAGTGCCGACCGAGATTAAGGAAACGTTCGATAAGCTGGGCATTCCGGAAGCGGAGCAGAAGTTCCTGGCCGGCGTATCGGCGCAATACGAATCCGAGGTTGTCTATCACAGCATGCAGGAAGATCTCGAGAAGCAAGGCGTTATCTTCACGGATACGGATACGGCGCTTCGCGAGCATCCGGAGATTTTCCGCGAGTACTTCGGCACGATCATCCCGCCGAACGATAACAAGTTCGCGGCGCTGAACAGCGCGGTCTGGTCCGGAGGCAGCTTCATCTACGTGCCGAAGGGCGTGAAATGCGAAGTGCCGCTGCAAGCGTACTTCCGGATCAACTCCGAGAACATGGGCCAGTTCGAGCGGACGCTCATCATCGCCGACGAAGGCAGCTCCGTACACTATGTCGAAGGCTGCACGGCGCCGATCTACAGCACGAACTCGCTGCATAGCGCGGTCGTTGAGATTCTGGCGAAGAAGGATGCACGCGTGCGTTACACGACGATTCAGAACTGGGCGCCGAACATCTACAACCTCGTCACGAAGCGCGCTGTCGCCGAAGAGAACGCGACGATGGAGTGGGTCGACGGCAACATCGGCTCCAAGCTGACGATGAAGTACCCGGCTGTCGTCCTGAAAGGCCGCGGCGCGAAGGGCATGGTGCTCTCGATCGCCGTCGCAGGCAAGGGGCAGCATCAAGACGCTGGCGCGAAAATGACTCACCTAGCGCCGGACACGTCCTCGACGATCGTCTCCAAGTCGATCTCCAAGCATGGCGGCAAGGTGACGTATCGCGGTCTCGCATCGTTCGGACGCAATTCCGACGGCGCCAAGGCCAACATCAAGTGCGATACGCTCATTCTCGACAACGAGTCGACGTCGGATACGATTCCGTATAACGAGATCATGAACGATAACATCACGCTCGAGCACGAGGCAACCGTCTCCAAGGTATCGGAGGACCAGCTCTTCTATCTGATGAGCCGCGGCCTGTCCGAAGCCGAAGCGACGCAGATGATCGTCATGGGCTTCATCGAGCCGTTCACGAAGGAACTGCCGATGGAATACGCGGTCGAGATGAACCGTCTGATCAAGTTCGAGATGGAAGGCTCGATCGGCTAATTATTGCAATCAATACGTGTCTGCTGGGACTTCGCGCGCTGCGTGCGGAAGTCTCTCGGACACGTATTTTTTCTAAGGTAAGGAGGGGTGATATTGCGTTTCTATCAGGCGTTAAGCCAGTATTATGATGTATTGTTCCCGTCCAATCCGAAGCAAGTGAAGTTCATTGCCGATCGGACGAGACCGGGAGGCAGCGTGCTTGACGTTGCCGCCGGTACGGGAGAGACGGCATTGGCACTGTGTCAGCAGGGCCTGAACGTGTCTGCATTGGACCTCGATGCGGGAATGGTGGAAGGGATTCGGGCTAAGATCGGGATGCAGGGACGCCTCGGAAGCTTATCCGCTCAAGTGCTGGATATGCGGGACCTGGCAGTGCTTGCTCCCGCGCGGTTCGATACGGTCATCTGCATCGGCAATTCGATCGTTCATCTGGACGGGATCGAAGAAGTGCGGCACGTGTTGAAGGCCATGAAGGCAAGACTGCAAGCAGGAGGTTCGCTTATTCTTCAGACGGTCAATTACGATCGGATCCTGTCCGAGGGGATTCGCGAACTGCCGCTCCTAGAGAAGCCGCTTGCGGAAGGTTGGATTCGATTCTCCAGGCGGTATGAGCCGATCGGCGGTAAAATCCGATTCATCGGCCTACTGGAGAAGGAAACAGTAGGGCGCAAGGAGCGGTGGGAGAATGCCGTCGAGCTGCTGCCGCTGCAGGCAGCGGAGCTGTCGGATGCGCTGCGCGAAGCAGGGTTTGATGCTTCTTCTGTTACCCTGTACGGAAGTTTCGCAGGCGAATCCTATCGGCCGGATTCGCCGGCTCTTGTGGTCGAAGCTGTGCAGTAAGCACGCGCATATTTTGGCATTCCGAGACTCATCCTATGGGTTGGTTGGACAACCTAGCACAGGAGGAGTATCAGCGAATGATTTGGCTACGGATGAGAAGGATCGGACGTACGGCGCTCGTGATCAGCCTGTCGGCAGTATTGATTGCGGGCTGCGGAGGGAATGTCGGGAATAACAACGGCAACGGAAATAACGGTAACGGAACGAATGGCACGAACGGCGATGGAACGGTACAAGGCAACCGCACGGGAGCCGGTCAAGAGCTGCATCAACAGATGGATCATTCGCGGCATGGTCAACCGTCTACGAACGAAGCAGGCACCGGACGCTATGGGATGCAAGCTGCCGGCAACGGCGGAACGGCGCCCGGCTCACGCAATCAAGCGGGACAAGCGGTTGTCCCGCTTGAGAAGATTAATGGCAAGTCCTACGCGGATGCAGAGAAGATGGCTGGGCTAATCGGCTTCCAGACGGTATACTCCGATAATAAGCGGGTGCTCATGATCGGCGATCACGACCCGATCTTGACCTTCACGGCAGATTCGGCCGAGGCGAAGAAGGAAGAGGGAACGGTCGCGATGAAGTCGCCTGCCCTCATGAGGGACGGACGGATTCTCGTGCCTGCAGATGCGCTGCAGCGGCTATTCGGCGGTGAAGCGGTGTTCACCGTCGATGACGGCGAGGTGGCGATTTTCCCGCAACCGCAGCAAGAAGATCCGCAGGCGGAAGGCGGAGAGGATTTCGGCGACGATCCGGCGGATCCGGCCGCAGGGGCAGCCGATGCAGCGGCGGCAATGATCGATGATCAGCAGTTACTGGCCTTTGGGGAGGATGGGGCCGTCCCGGCCGTGGCGAATGCTTCCGCGCTAATCCGCGATGCGCGGAAGTTCCTGGGCGTACCGTATAAGTTCGGGGCGGGTCCATACAGTCAGACCAAACGGTTCGACTGCTCCTCGTTCACGCGGTATCTATTCGCGAAGCGCGGCGTGACGCTTCCCCGCACGGCCAGAGCCCAGGCGACCAAAGGCGTGTTGGTGCCTCGCAGCAAGCTGCGCGTAGGCGATCTCATGTACTTCTATGTGCCGGGCCGATTCAAGAGCAATAAGAAAGTCGGACACGTCGGCATCTACATGGGCAATCGGAAGATGATCCACTCCAGCCCGCTGCCGAAGGACGGCGTGCAGATCACGAACATCGACAAGGCGTATTGGAAACGTACGTATCTGTACTCGAAGAGAGTCTGATCGATAGACAAAGCGCTCCACCGCGTCGTGCGGGGAGCGCTTCTCTTATCGGTAGGCAAGTAACGGTTAAACCGCGATCTCGACGATCTCGACATCCGAGTGTCGCGAGAGGTCGATGAAATCTTCGTCGATTCGAACGAGCGGCCGAAAAAAATCGCTCGGGTTCGTCATGACGATGGTGCCGCTGCTGCCATTGGACAGCGTGGCGCGCTTGCCGATAAAGTTCGGCAGCATCTGGCGGATGAACGTATGCGTGATCAATGGATCCAGCTTACTGAAGCTCAGCTCGTACAGTTCCTTCAGAACATGCAGCAAATCCCGCTTCTCCCGATATACGCGGGTAGAGATCATTGCGCTGTAGGTATCGGCTACCGCAACGATGCGCGCCGCGACGTGGATATGCGGCGAACGGATTCCGTAAGGGTAACCGGAACCGTCCAAGCGTTCGTGGTGCTGGAGAACCGCCTTGGCCAGCAGCTCATCTTGGAACGATTGCTGGATGATGTCGAAGCCGTGGATCGGGTGCTGCTTAATTTCTTGGAATTCTTCTTCGGACAACTGGCCGGGCTTATTGAGGATATCGGATTCGACCCTGCACTTGCCGATATCATGCAGATAGCCTGCCTTGCCGATATGAAGCGCCTCTTCCTCGCTGCGTCCTGTCCACAAGGCAATATAATAGGACAGCATACCGACCTGAACCGAATGTTGGTACGTGTATTCATCCTTCGTGCCGAGCACGAGCAAGAGCGATACGACGTCATGCTCTTCGCGGAAGTTCGAGATGAGCGGGCGGAACGACTCGTTGACGTCCTCGTCGCGCAGCCGGCCTTCTTGAATCGCTTGGCTGAACAACTGTTCGAATCCGCTTACAGCCGATTGGAACAAAGGGTTCAGCTTGGTCGATGACGGGAAGGAAGGAGCCTGAACGGCTGCGCCGGACGGCTCAGTTATATCGATATAATCAACTTGATGCTGGAATAGCCTTGAGATATCGTGGTCCTTCAGTATCGTGCCTGCAGATAGGACATGCAGTCCATACGAGTTGAATATATCGCTGCTAACGATGTCCCCGGCCTTCAATTCCATCACGTGAACGCGCATCAAGCATCCCCCTGGAAGGTTTTATCATACTGTCATGTTATCAACAAAAGCCGCACTTGGCAATGACGGCTATGGCGCCATGATGCGCGCATAGACGCGGCGCGCGAGCTCGACGTCTTCCGTGCCCTGCACGAGCGTTCGGCCATCCGGGAAGAGAATGAGCACGAGTCCTTCCTCGAGCGTGAGGCGCAAGACATACGGATTAAGCTGAACCGTGCCGATCGGGGCCAGCCGGGCGGCGAGCTCCGCGAGCTGCAGCCGGTGAGAAGCGGCGGGGCGCAGCTGGACCGTGAGACGTCCGCAGAGCGTTGCGGCATCCGATTGGTCCGGAGCGACGTCCAAGTAGTCGTAGCGGCCCTCTCCGCACGCCGGACAGGTACTGCGCTTGCCGCCTGCAAGTCCGAGCTTCGTGAAGCGGGTATCCCAAATATCGAGCTGCAGCAACCCGCCATGGAGCCGATCGCGGCGGCCCGCCAGCCACTTCATGGCTTCGATGGCCTGCAGCGAACCGACGATGTCGATAAGCGGGGACAAGACGCCAGCCGATTCGCAAGTGTCTGTCGTACCCGGCGGCGGCGGCTCCGGGAACATGCAGCGGTAGCATGGCGTCTCGCCCGGCAGGATCGTCATCGTCATGCCGCCGGAACCGACGGCTCCGCCGTACACCCACGGGATGCGATGCTTGACCGCGTAATCGTTCACTAGGTACCGCGTACCGAAATTGTCCGTGCCGTCCACAATAATGTCGGAGCCGCCCAGCAGACGTTCGGCGTTCGAGGCGGACAATTCTTCGGCATACGCTTCGATGTCGATGCCGCTGTTAACGGCGCGCAATCTGGCTGCCGCTGCTTCGGCTTTGGGCAGCGTGCCCTCTGCGTCCTCTTCGGTATAGAGTACCTGCCGCTGCAGGTTCGACCATTCGACGATATCCCGGTCGATGAGCTTAACGCGACCAACGCCGGAACGGACGAGATGCTGCGCGATGACGCAGCCCAGCGCCCCCATTCCGACGACTGCGGCGGTCGACTGCAGGAGGCCGGCTTGGCCGCTCTCCCCCATCGGAGCGAAGCGGATCTGCCGGGCATAGCGATTCATGCTTGAATTAGCCATCCCTGATTCCCTCCGTTCCATCTATGTCGCGGGAGGCGCCGTCGGATCCCAAGGTCCGAGCTGATGCCCTTTCCATTCCGAACCGTCTTCCCATATCTCCTTCTTCCAGATCGGCACGATCTGCTTCAGACGCTCGATCGCGTAGCGGCTTGCTTCGTAGCAGACATCCCTTCGAGGAGCGGACACCGCGATGACGACACTGGCCTCCGCGATCTCGACGGTCCCGATGCGGTGGGCGATGGCAACGAAGGTGCCTGGCCAGCGGCTCTCGATCTCGTCGCCGATCTGCTTCATCGTCTTCAGCGCCATGGGGGCATACGCTTCGTATTCGAGCTTGACCGTCCGCTTCCCGTCCGTCCATTCGCGCGTCGTCCCGACGAAGGCAAGCGCCGCGCCGTTGTTCGGCGCGATCACGAGATCCGTCACGGCGGCCGGATCGAGCGGCTCGGCCGTCAAGACGTAGCGCCCATCGTATGGAATGCCTGCAGGCGGCTGCAGTCCGACGTCCTCGCCGCCCGAGACAGGCGGCAGCATCGCGAGCTCCCCGCCGGCTCGTATGATCTGGTCGTCTGGGGCGTATTGCTCTTGGTATGCCACGAAGGATATGCGCAGCAGCTCCCGATGTTCCGGATATCGGTCTGCGAGCAGCGATTTGAGCTCGGCAACCGTCATCGCGTCGGTCTCGGCGCTAACGGTGACGGCAGGCGAACCGATACGTTCCGCCAGGCCAGCGAATAACTGAATCGTCCAATGTATAGTCATGGAAGAATACCTCACATAATGATAGAATCCATCTGTTCTAGCATACCATAATTAGTGGAAAAGTGTTAAACTAGAAGGAACGCACGCGCAGAGTCGACAATCGGTTCTCTAACACGGGTGCAAGACGAGAAGACAAGGAGCGGATGACGATGGAGTCGCTACTGCTGGATCGTTACAAGCGCGTTCATAACTATCTCCGAATATCGGTCACGGACCGTTGCAATCTCAGATGCTTGTATTGCATGCCGGAGGAAGGCGTTACCTTCGCCGAGCCGTCCAGCCTTATGTCCTACGACGAAATTGTGGATGTCGTTCAGACGGCCGCCAAGCTCGGAATCCGGAAGCTGCGGATTACGGGAGGCGAACCGCTTGTCAGGCCTAAGCTCGACGAATTGATCGTCAGGCTGGCTGACATTCCGGGCATCGACGACATTGCCATAACGACGAACGGCCTGCTGCTGGCTTCGCAGGCGGAAGCCTTGAAGCGGGCAGGCGTGACGCGGGTCAATATCAGCTTGGACACTTTGGATCCCGCGCGGTTCCGCATGATTGCCCGCAGAGGCGACCTGCGCAGAGTGTTCGAGGGAATCGAAGCGGCCGCAGCCGTCGGCTTCACGCCGATCAAGCTCAATTGCGTCCTGCTGAAGGGCATTAACGAGGATGAGATTCCTGCATTCCTGAAGATGGCGTACGAGCAGCCGCTGCATATCCGCTTCATCGAATACATGCCGATCGGCCACGCCGACGAGAACTGGAAGAAGCATTACCTGCCGCTTGCCCGCGTGCTCGAGATCGCCGGCGAGCTCGGCTATGAGCTGGAACGGCGCGAGGATATCCGAGGCAACGGGCCGTCGGACGATTGGCATATGGCGGGCGGTACGGGCACATTCGGGCTGATCCATCCCGTGAGCAATCATTTCTGCGAGAGCTGCAACCGGCTGCGCTTGACGGCAGACGGTCATCTGAAGCCCTGCCTGTACTGGGTCGACGAGCTGAACGTACGGTCAGCCGTCGGCGATGAGCAAGCGATGAAGGATCTATTCTATCGTGCCATGGCTTTGAAGCCTGAGAATCACGAAATGGCTGCCAAGCTGGAGGACGAAGCGCAGAGCCATCAGCCGACCGAGCGGCGCATGTCGCAGATCGGCGGATGACGGGCCGTATCCATTGAGCAGTAGGAGGTCATGATGGCGAATCATAATCATGCGGCGGCGATCCGCGTGCTGCTCCTGCACACGAATGACGTGCACAGTCGACTGGAGCAGGCAGCCCGTATCGCGACCTATATCGAATCGGAACGACTTGCGATTGGGGACGAACGGCTGCTGCTGCTCGATATAGGCGACCATATGGACCGCATGCGGATGGAGACCGAAGGCAGCGACGGCCTCGTGAATATTAGGCTGATGAACGATGCGGGCTATGATGCCGTGACGCTGGGGAATAACGAAGGGCTTACTTGTACCGACGGCATGCTGGAACGCGCTTACGGTCGGGAGGCCCGTTTTTCCGTCTTATGCGCCAATATGGTTCGAACCGGCAGCGGCTCGCGGCCGGCGTGGATGCAGCCTGACAAGATTATCGAGAGGGGCGGTCTGCGATTCGGCCTTATCGGCGTCACGGCCGCATTCGCGGAATTCTACGCGATGCTGGGCTGGGAGATGATCGATCCGATTGCCGCCGTCGCGCAGCGGGCAGCGGCGCTGCGGCCGCACGCGGACGTGATCATCGTGCTGTCGCATCTGGGTCTGCAGCTCGACAAGCGAATGGCAGAAGAGGTCGAAGGCATCGACCTCATATTGGGCGGGCATACGCATCATCTGCTGGAGGAGCCTCTGGTGATGAACGGGACGTCCATATGCGCAGCCGGCAAGTTCGGTGAATACGTCGGACGCGTCGAGATCGGGTGGGATGAGCGGTCGAAGCTGCCGACTGTGCGCGCGACATGCGTGCCAATGGCTGCATTCCCGGAGCACGAAGAAGCTTCAGCGGCAATCGGCAGCTTCCGAGCATCGGCGGCCAGCCGCTTGAGTCGGATTGTGGCGGATCTGTCTGAGCCGCTCCCCCTGTCGGCAGAACGGGAGTCGCCGCTGGCGAATATGCTGGCGGCCGGCATTCGCAGGCATACCGACGCCGAGATCGGCATCGTGAATGCAGGGCAGCTGCTTGCCGGCTTGCCTAAGGGAGCGGTCACCGAAGCGGCGCTTCATGCGCTCTGTCCCTCTCCGATTAACCCTTGCCGAATGAAGCTTGCGGGCAGCCTCATTCGCCAAGCGCTGGAGGAGTCGCTGCTGCAGGAATGGGTTAGCAAGGCAATACGCGGTTATGGTTTTCGCGGGCTGGTGCTCGGTACATTGGCCGTAGACGGCCTCGACATCCGCTATGCGCCGGAAGCGCCTGCCTATCGCAAGCTGCGGTCTGTAACCGTGAACGGCATCCCGCTCGAGGATGGGCGCGATTATGTGGTCGGAACGATCGATATGTTCACGTTCGGGGCCGGGTATGAGTCGATCAGCCAAGGCAGCGACATTCGTTATTACCTGCCGGAGTTCATACGCGACGTGCTTGCTGGGGAATTGCAGCGGCCAGACCGCGACCAAGCCATTGCAGACGCCTGCATGAATCGGTGGCACACCACGGCGGAATGACGATTTATGTCGGAAACGATCGAATTCTGTCTTGCGCTTCGCGAAGAAATCACCTACCATATATAACATATATATGCCCGACGACTGTTCGACCTACAACTTAGAGCAAGATACGATAGAAATGGCGGTTGAGACCATGCGATTATTACCCATCACGAGCTGTATGCCTGGAATGAAGCTGGCAAAACGGATATTTAGCGAAGATGGTCTCGTTCTGCTCGGCAAAGACGTCGCCCTAACGGATAAACTCATACGCAGGCTGGCGGAGTGCGGCATTAACTATGTCTATATCGCCGATCACATGACGGATGACGTGGAAATTCCGGAAAGCTTCAGCGATGAGGTGCGAATCCAAGCCATTACCGAAATTCGCGAAGCCTTCCGCGAGATGGTGGATTTGCCACGGAAGAAGGGCACGACTTACCCGTACGTCGATAAGAAGTTCCGGAGTGTCATGAAGCTCGTGCTGGATGAATTGGGCAGTCATCGCGACGCGATGATCATGGTCATGAACATGGGGATGGTCGATAACTATCTCTATCAGCATTCGCTTAACGTATGTATATACACGACCTTGCTGGGCATGGCGCATGGGTACACGCAGGATCAGCTGTACATGCTGGGGTTAGGCGCCTTGCTGCATGATATCGGGAAGACGCAGATCCCTTCGAAGGTGCTGCTGAAGCCTGGCGCACTGACGAAGCAGGAATATGAGGAGATGAAGCGTCATGCCGAGCTCGGCTACGCGCTTCTCAAGGATGAGCCGAACATTCCGCTCATCGTTGCGCATTGCGCGTATCAGCATCACGAGAGGCTCGACGGGAGCGGCTATCCGCGCGGCATTCGCGGCGACGATATCCACGATTATGCCAAGTGGATCGGGCTCGTCGATTCGTACGATGCGATGACCACGACGCGCGTGTACCGGGGGCCGATGCTGCCGCACCAAGCGATCGAGACGCTATTCTGCGGGACGGGAACGCTATACGAGCAGCATATGGTGCAGACCTTCCGCGATCGGGTCGCGATCTATCCGATCGGGCTGACCGTGAAGCTCAATACGGGCGAGACGGGTGTTGTCGTTGACGTGAATGGCGCTTATGCGCACCGTCCGACGGTTCGCATTCTGTATGACGAATTCGATGCCCCGCTTAAATCGCCGATCGACAAGGACCTGTCCAAGCATCTCACGACGATGATCGTCGGCATCGAAGGCGATAACTCTACCAGCCCTAGTACCGCGGTGTCCGGATCTTAGCGCGTATGCAGGCCTTTTCTTAGCTGGGCGGGGCCCCCCGTAGACGGAATTGGTAGCGCGCCC
>JAEWJS010000111.1 GCA_023386495.1 Bacillota bacterium
GTTTCCGCGCATGCGGAAACGGCCGTTTTTTTGCCCTTCGATAGTGCATTTCGGGGTGAGACATGGTAACATAGTTACATACGTATGATTAATCACATATTGTATGATGGTTCATACGCTGTTATAACCGATGCTGCAGAGGAGGGATCCTGCATGAAGATCGAGCGGCTAAGTCAGGACAAGATTCGGATATTCCTGACGTTCGATGACCTCCTGGAACGGGGTATACAGAAAGAGGACATGTGGCGCGAAATTCCGAAGGTGCATGAGCTGTTCAGCGAGATGATGGATCAGGCTCACAGCGAACTCGGGTTCGATGCAAGCGGACCTCTGGCAGTAGAAGTATTTGCCCTCCCGGCCCAAGGCATGGTCGTGATCGTAACCCGCGGCAAGACGGAATCGCAGCAAAGCGGTTATGGGGATAGCGACGACGAACAGGACGAAGACGTATACGAGTTGGAAGTCACGCTCGAGCAAACCGATGTCATCATGTACGCCTTCCGCGATTTTGAGGACGTGATCTCGGCGAGCAAGGCGCTGCTCGCGTCCGGCCATACAGAAGACGGGCGATTATACGCATATCAAGGGAAGTATATGCTGGCATTCGATCCGGCTGGCAGCGAATCCAGCCGTAATCTGGCAATCATAGCATTGCTTGCGGAATTCGGCGAAGCCGCTTCCGTTACGCAAGCGGTTCTGGAAGAGTACGGCAAGGTCGTCATTGCATCGGAAGCCGTTCGCGAAATATGCAATCATTTTGATTAATTTATGAGGCACTGCGCGAAAGAGAGCATCTACAGGCGGTACACCGTCCGGCAGACGCTCTTTTTCCGTTGCTGAGGCAGGGGAGGTGACAAGGCAGGGTGGTTTTCTCGATCCTAACGGCGGCGATTGCGCCGGGCATCGCACTTATGACTTACCTCTATATGAAGGATCGATATGATTCGGAACCGATCCATATGGTCATCCGGATGTTCTTGATCGGCGTACTGGTCGTCGTGCCGATCGCGGTCATTCAGCGGGGGCTGACGCTATGGTGGGGAGAAGAGCCGCTGGCATTTGCCTTCGTCATCTCCGCCGGCGTGGAGGAAGGCTTGAAGTGGTTCGTACTGTATCATGTTATTTACAATCATACCGAATTCGATGAGCCCTATGACGGCATCGTCTATGCCGCGGCGATTTCGCTGGGCTTCGCCACGCTCGAGAACGTGCTATACGCCTTCCTGCAGCCGGCCACCTTCGGATCGCTGCTTCTCAGGGCACTTCTCCCGGTATCGGGCCATGCGCTGTTCGGCGTCGTGATGGGGTACTATCTGGGCAAAGCGAAGTTCGCGAAGGAACGTTCGAGACAGCTCTTGGTGCTGTCGCTTGCGCTGCCGGTGTTCTGGCACGGCTTATACGATTATATTATCCTGGTCGTCCGCACGTATTGGCTCTGGCTCATCATCCCGCTGATGCTGTTCTTGTGGGTTCGCGGGTCGATCAAGATCAAGAGCGCGAACAACGGCTCGCCATTCCGCATCGTATCGCGCAAAGACGAGGTTAAATCCTAGCATTGTGGTCCATAATGGGAAGGAAATGTTCAAGAAAGGAACGGTTTCCATCGCATATGGCTATGACAACGTTAAGGGTAAAGGTTCGGATTCGATGCAACCACTGCGGCGAGAAGTTCGTGCTTCGGGGCAAGCGAGACAAAGGTCGCATCGACACGGGATTCAAGCAATGCTTGTGCAACAATACCGAAGATTTCGAGGTTGAAGAGCACGTACAATGATCCAGGCCGACCGATGCATAAAGCTCCTTTCGACAAACCACACTAACACCAGGTTTGTTAATGAAAGGAGCTTTTGCCTGTGTATCGACGTTTAAGCGCCGTATTGTTTCCAGTAGTTGCCATCGCCTTGATCGGAGCGGTCTATTGGGGCTATCAAGAGCATCAAGAGAAGAATAGCATTCTGATTAAGGCCGAGAACCAGTACCAGCGGGCCTTCCACGATCTCAGTTATCATGTCGATCAACTGCATGAGCAGCTAGGCAATACGCTGGCTGTCAATTCCACTTCGCAGGCGTATCACCGCAAAGGGTTGATTAACGTGTGGCGGATTACGAGCCAAGCCCAGAGCGAGATTAACCAGCTGCCGCTCACGCTTCTGCCTTTCAACCAAACCGAGGAGTTCTTATCGAAGATTGCCAACTTCTCCTATCGTACCGCGGTGAGGGATCTGACCAAGCAACCGCTGTCGGATAAAGAGTATGAGACGCTGAAGACGTTATATAAGAATGCGGAGGACATCTCCAAAGATCTGAAGTCCATGCAAGCGAAGGTGCTGGACGATAACCTGCGTTGGATGGATGTCGAGATCGCGCTTGCCTCGGAGAATACGCCGCGCGACAATACGATTATTGACGGGTTCAAGACGGTCGATAAAAAGGTCAGCGAGTATCCGGAGATCAATTGGGGACCGTCGGTGGCCAGCATCTATCAGAAGCGCGGGATCAGCATGCTAAGCGGCAAAGACTCCTCCCCAGAGGATGTCAAGAAGGCGGCAGCCAAGTTTCTCGGCATTCAGGATCCTTCGGCCATTAAGATCGTAGAGAACGGCAAAGGCACCGAGTACGCGTCTTATTCCGCGACGGTCGACACGGGGGACGAGAAGGGCCGCATTAAGCTAGACTATACGAAGCGGGGCAGCCAGTTGATCTGGTTCATGAATCCGAGACCGATCGAGAAACAGCCTACGGCTAGCATGCAGGAAGCCGAGAACGCAGCTACGCGATTCTTGAAGCAGCATGGGTATCCGGAGATGAAGGGCGTTAGCTTCGATCGATTCGATAATGCGGTTAATATTACCTTCTCCGCTGTTCAGGACGGCATTGTGATCTATCCGGAGAAGCTGACGGTGAAGGTGGCGCTTGACCAGGCAGAGGTGCTGGGGCTCCAGGCTGTCGATTTCGTCTACGAGCATCACAAGCGTAAGCTTGCCAAGCCGGCAATCGGAGAGGATGAGGCGCGCAAGGCGCTCAATCCGTCGTTCGAGACGAGCAACATGCAGCTGGCGCTCATCCATAACGATCTGGACGAAGAGGTGCTCTGCTACGAATTCGCCGGACGCATTAACGGGGGACGCTACAAAATCTTCATTAATGCGGAGAACGGAACCGAAGAGAAAATCGAACGTTTCGAGACCGAAGATGAGGGAACTGCGAAACAATCGACAAAATTGGACAAATAGGGAAAAAGAATCATTTTCAAGCTGGTTGAACGCCCCTTATGCATGCTATAATCTTGCTTATGGGGGGGAACCATTTTGTTGCCAAAGGTGAATCAAACCTTGTTTTTGCAGGTAGCTTCGTCAGACGAAGAAGAGACGAAGATCGAATATAAATCCCGAATCGCGGACATCGCCGAGGATCGGATGCTCATCGAAATTCCGCTGAACGAGAAGACGGGCAAGTATAAGAAGCTGTATCTGGGAGACGAATTGTCTGCCTATTTCCTCAGCGACGGCGGCGTGAAAAATTATTTCAGCACCCACGTGCTCGGTTTCAAGGAAGAGGTCATCCGTCTGATCGCGATCGAGAACCCGGAACCGGAGTCGATAACGAAAGTGCAGCGGCGCACGTTCCTGCGGGTTGCCGCAGAGCTGGAGCTTGCGATCAAATTCTCCAACGTCCGCTTCCTCGCCATGACGGACGACGTGGGCGGCGGCGGCATATCCTTCATTACGGAAGGGAAGTGGCAGCTTAAGTCGGGCGATATACTCGACTGCTGGCTGCTGCTGCCGTACAAGAACGGAACGGTCGACCATGCGAATTTTCGTCCGGAGATCGTACGCGTCAAGCAGTTGGAATCGGGCCGGAATCAGGTGATGGCCAAGTTCTCCGAAATCTCCGACGGCGAGCGGCAGAAGATCATTCGGTACTGCTTCGAACGCCAACTGGAATTCCGCAAGAGATAGTCAGTTCGTCCTAATGCTTTCCTGGTTTCCTACATGATGCATAGAGGAACAGGGTCCCGGTCATACTACCGTAAAACAAGGCAAGGATGACCATACGGATGATGCATTGGAGAACGTGGACGGATAAGGAATGGGCAGCTGCGGCTGACAGGCTGTGCAAGAAGTTAATGGTCGGACTGATAGCGCTGCTGGCTGCCCTTTTTGTGGCGCAGGCGGCGCTTCGTTTCGACCATTTTCGACATTGGGCATCTGCTGTGGAACGTTTGGAAGGGCAGCCGCTAAGCGAGCGTTCAATAGGCTTCTCGAGCTACTCCGCAATCACAAGCGGCGTTTTGGACAACCGATGAGCGAATCCGGTTTTTGCATCGCTATGGAGAGTGTGGTATAATTTTCACGTTCGCAGGCGTCGCCTGCTTTTTTCTTGATACGTTGCTGGAGGGATTCACGTTGTCTACCTATCATCCGTCCAACCCCGAAGGTCGCATCAATATCGCGATCGACGGACCCGCCGGCGCAGGCAAGAGCACCGTTGCACGCCAGGTGGCCAAGCGGCTGGGCTACATTTACATCGATACAGGCGCGATGTATCGCGCCGTTACGCTAGCAGCGCTCAGATCCGGAATCGCGGCGGACGAAGCGGACAAGCTGTCCAAGCTCGTCGATCAACTTGACGTTCGGCTGGAGCCGGGCGATCCCGTTCAGCGCGTGTATCTGGACGGCGAGGACGTTACGGAAGCGATTCGCAGCCGCGACGTTACCGGCTCGGTATCGGCTGTAGCCGCGATCGAAGCGGTCCGTCTCAGCTTGGTGGATAAGCAGCGCGGGTTGGCTGCCGCCAAAGGCGTCGTCATGGACGGCAGGGACATCGGTTCGCATGTGCTGCCGGACGCGGAGCTCAAAGTATTCTTAACCGCCAGCGTCCAAGAGCGGGCGATGCGCAGATTCAAGGAGAGCGGCGAAGCGCAAGGCATCGCCTTGGAAGCCTTGGAACGCGAAATCGCCGAACGCGACCGCAGCGACAGGGAACGTGCCATATCGCCGTTGATACAAGCGTCGGACGCGGTGTTGATCGACAGCACGACGATGACGATCGAAGAGGTCAGTTCACGCATTACCGAGCTCGGCCTGACGATCATGGCGGAGGGGACAACGAGATGACCTATCGGATCTGCCAATGGCTGCTCAACGTAATTTATAGTGTATTGTTCCGTCTGCAGGCACAGGGAACCGAGAATATTCCGGCGACCGGAGCCGTTCTGCTATGTTCGAACCATATTAGCGTGCTGGACCCGCCGACCGTAGGCATAAAGCTGCGCCGCAAGGTCCACTATATGGCTAAGGCTGAATTGTTCGCCTGGAAGCCGTTCGGCGCTTTCTTGCGAACGCTGGGCGCATTCCCGGTGAAGCGGGGCGGAGTGAGCAAGGAATCGATCAAGCTCTCGCTGCAACTGCTTCGTGACGGCAACGTGATGGGCATCTTCCCGGAGGGCACTCGCAATATGGACGATACTTCCGCTGGGAAGAAGGGAGCGGCGATGATCGCGCTGCGCAGCGGCGCAGCTGTCGTGCCGGTCCGAATCGTCGGCTCGTATAAGCTGTTCGGCAAGACGACGGTCGTCTACGGCAAGCCGATCGACATGTCGGTCTTCCAGGATGAGGCGGCTTCCGACCTGTTGGAGAACGCGACTGAACTCATCATGCGGCGCATACGCGAGCTGAAGATTACATAAGCGACGATTAAGGCTTCATCAATCATTCATTCATTTTAAATCCTTCGAAGTTGATTCAACGCACTTCGCAAGGTTTAAATAAAGTTGGGGTACGAATCGAGGAGGTTAGTTCAATGTCAGAAGAAACGAATGTTCAAGAAACCGCCGCGGCGGAAAGCATCACCGAAGAGACGATGGATAACTTGGTGACCCTCAAGAAGGGTGACACCGTAAAAGGAACAATCGTCAAAATCGAGGATAACCAAGCATACGTCAGCCTTGGATATAAATATGACGGTGTCATTCCGCTACGTGAGCTTTCCGCTGTCAATCTGGAGAACGCTGCCGATGCCGTGACCATCGGCCAAGAAGTCGAGCTCAAAGTCGTCAGCATCGACGATGACAAGGAAAAGCTCGTGCTCTCCAAGCGGATTATCGACGGGGAGAAGGCGTGGGACGAACTGCAGGCAAGCTTCGACAAAGGCGAGACGCTGGAAGTAACGGTAGCCGACGTCGTTAAGGGCGGCCTGGTCGTCGATGTAGGCGTACGCGGCTTTATTCCGGCTTCGATGGTCGAGCGTCACTTCGTCGAGGATTTCTCCGGCTACAAGGGTCGCACGATCCGCGTCAAAGTGAAAGAAATTGACCGCGAGAACAATAAAGTGATCCTCTCTGCCAAAGAAGTATTGGAAGAGGAGTTCGAAGCGAACAAGCAGCGCGTGATGGCATCGCTCGAGGTTGGCCAGGAGATCGAAGGAACGGTACAACGCTTGACGCCGTTCGGCGCATTCGTGGACATCGGCGGAATCGACGGCCTCGTCCATGTGTCCGAACTGTCTTGGGAGCATATCGCGCATCCGAAGGATATCGTATCCGAAGGTCAAGCGGTGCGCGTCAAGGTGCTGAAGGTTGATCCTGCGGCAGGCAAGATCAGCCTGAGCATGAAGGCTGCTCAGCCTGGTCCTTGGGAATCCGCCGAAGGCAAGTTCAAGACGGGCGACATCGTCACGGGCACGGTACGCCGTCTCGTAACGTTCGGCGCATTCGTAGAGCTTGCGCCTGGCGTTGAAGGACTCGTGCACATCTCGCAAATCGCGCATCGCCATATCGCGACGCCGCATGAAGTGCTTAAGGAAGGCCAAGAGGTTCAAGCGAAAGTGCTCGACTTCATTCCTTCGGAGAAGCGCATCAGCCTCAGCATCAAGGAGACGGAAGAAGCGCCTGAAGCACCTGCAGCTCCGGAACGCGAGCGCCGTACGCGCGCGCCGCGCGAAGACCAGCATGGCGGCGTAAGCCACAAAGAAACGATGAGCATTACGCTGGGCGAGCGCTTCGGCGACAAGCTAAGCAAATTCAAGTGATCGAAGTACAATACCGGACTGGAAGCCTTGGGCTTCCAGTCCTTTTTGCGTGATTCATCGCGCAATTCGCCGTTTCGGGTTACCTGGCAGCGACATGGCACATAATAGGGCATTAAGGGGGGATGCGACGTGAATGCGGGCTATGTAGCGGGTGGGATCCTGGTGTCCGCGGCAATCCTGCTTGCGACCGGCTGGCGCAAGCAACTGACTGACGAGATTCCGCTGGCCGGAACGCTCGCCTATATGATCGGGCTTCTTGTGCTGCTTCATCTGTCCCAGGAGCGTCCGTTCTATTTGTATTGGACCGCCGGAGCTGCCGCTCTGGGCTGGTTCGCCATCGCGCCCAGAATGAAACAAGCCTATGTGCTGTTGTCTGCGGCTTTTATTGCGGCGCTCTGGATCTGGTTCCGCAAGCTGTACGCAATCGATCCCGTAATCGTACTGTGGCACCCTTACTGGGACGGACCGATCGTCATCGGTCTTGTTGCAGCAATCGCGGCCATCGGATTCCGGGAGCAGTTCGTCATCGTAAGCGGCTCGATGGTCATTGCAGAATGGGCGTTCGGGGGAGCCGCAGCGCCGTGGGAATGGCTCGATTCTTGGGCGCTTGCGCTGGCCGCTTCACGTCTTGGTGCGGGCGCATGGCACGGATTGGCGCTTCTTACTACCCATGGGCGCATCATCGTTTGTCGAAATCGCCCTAAATGATAAGTTAGCCAAGCCCGTTGTTTTTTGCTATGATGGTAGGCGTGAGAATTTTTGAAGGAGTGGAATCGATGGCAAGACCCGTGGTAGCCATAGTTGGGCGGCCAAACGTAGGGAAGTCCACGATTTTTAACCGAGTGATCGGAGATCGGCTGGCAATCGTCGAAGATAAGCCGGGCGTCACGCGCGACCGACTCTATGGCGTGGGGGATTGGTCAGGCAAGTCGTTCAGCATCATCGACACCGGCGGAATCGAGATTGATGGCGAAGATGAAATTATGCGGTCGGTACGCATGCAAGCGGAGCTTGCGATCGAGGAAGCCGACGTCATTATATTCATGGTCGATGCTAAGGCAGGCGTGACGCATGCGGACGATGAAGTCGCGCATATGCTCTTCCGTTCGCGGAAGCCAGTCATCGTCGCGGTCAATAAGGTGGACAACCTGGGACGTTCGGACGATATTTATGAATTTTACAGCTTGGGATTCGGAGAACCGATCGGCATATCAGGCGCGCACGGTACCGGTATCGGCGATCTGCTGGACGCTGTCGTAGAGAAGCTGCCTGTTATCGAGGACGACGAGTATGACGAAGACGTCATTCGCGTTGCCCTGATCGGCCGACCGAATGTCGGCAAGTCCTCGCTCGTCAACGCGATCCTCGGCGAGGAGCGCGTCATTGTCAGCGATGTGGCCGGCACGACGCGCGACGCGATCGATACGCCGTTCGAGAAGGACGGCCAGAAGTACGTGTTGATCGATACCGCAGGCATGCGCAAGCGGGGCAAGGTGTATGAGACGACTGAGAAGTACAGCGTGATGCGTTCGATGAAAGCGATCGAACGCGCGGATGTCGTGCTCGTGCTCATTAACGGCGAGGAAGGCATCATCGAACAAGACAAGCATATTGCCGGCTATGCGCATGAGGCAGGCAAAGCTTCGGTGTTCGTGGTGAACAAGTGGGATATCGTCGAGAAGGACGATAAGACGATGCATCAATTCGAACAGAGCATTCGCGACCACTTCCTCTTCATGACTTATGCGCCGATCGTGTTCCTCTCGGCCAAGACGAAGCAGCGCGTGCAGAAGCTGCTCCCTGTCGTCGTGCGCGTATCGGAGCAGCATGCGATGCGCATTCAGACCCATCTTCTCAATGACATCGTATCGGATGCGATCGCAATTAATCCTCCGCCTTCCGATAAAGGAAAGCGATTGCGCATCAATTACGTGACGCAGGTATCGGTCAAGCCGCCGACCATCGTCATTTTCGCGAATGATCCCGGACTGATGCACTTCTCCTACCAGCGTTACTTGGAGAACAAGATCAGGAGCGCGTTCGAGTTCGAAGGGACGCCGCTTAGGCTCATTACGCGCCGGAAATCGGAAGAAGATTAGGGGAGAGGCATCTTGTTGGAATCGATTATCGCGATCGCTGTCAGTTACTTGCTGGGATCGATATCATTCAGTATCTTGATCGCGCGTTATGTGAAGGGCATCGATATTAGGCAGCATGGCAGCGGCAATGCCGGAGCGACGAACACGCTGCGCGTCCTGGGGAAAGGGCCAGCTGTACTCGTCTTCGCGTTGGACATCGCGAAGGGGATTGCGGCTGTCTGGCTAGGGAAATGGCTGGGCGGCGGCGAAATATGGATCGAGGTGCTATGCGGCCTTGCAGCCGTGACAGGACATAACTGGCCGATCTGGTTCCGCTTCAAGGGCGGCAAAGGCATCGCGACGACGATCGGCGTCATGGCGACGTTGGCATTCTTCCCGGCATTGTATGCGGGCATCGCCGCGATCGCGTCCATTGCGATTACGCGTTACGTATCGTTAGGATCATTGATCTTCGCAGCGATGATGCCGATCTTCATGGTGCTCTTGAACATGGAGATCGAGCTGTTGTGGGTCAGCCTGTTCATCTTCGTCTATGCGTTCGTCCGGCACCGGAGCAATATCGTCAAGCTGGTCAAGGGACAAGAGAATAAGCTCGGGGGCAAGAAAGACCATGGCAAATAAACAAGCAGCGGTACTGGTTGCAGGGAGCTTCGGAACCGCCTTAGCAGCCGTGCTCGCCGATAACGGGCATGCGGTTCGGCTATGGTCGCGAAGCAGCGACCAGGTCGAAGAGATTAACGTCAGCAGGAAGAACAGCCGCTATCATCCGGATATCGAGCTTCCGGCCGGTATCTATGCTACGACGAATCTAGAAGAAGCGCTCACAGGCTCGAACCTCGTCCTGTTCGCGGCGCCTTCGTCGGTCATGCGGGAGGTGGCGCGGCAAGCGGCGCCCCATATCGGACCGGATGTGCTGTGCGTCCATGCGACCAAGGGCTTCGAAGCCGATTCGCTGAAGCGGATGAGCACGGTGCTGGCCGAAGAGCTGGGACGGGAGGAGCAGTCGATCGTCGTGCTCTCCGGTCCGAGCCATGCGGAGGAAGTCGTGCGGCGCTGCCCGACGACGGTCGTCGTGGCTTCGCAAGAGCAGTCGGTTGCGGAAGCCGTGCAGGATTATTTCATTAATTCGTATTTTCGGGTATATACGAATCCCGATGCGCTCGGCGTAGAGGTCGCTGGCGCGATCAAGAACATAATTGCGCTAGGGGCCGGCTTATCGGACGGGCTGGGCTTCGGCGATAATGCCAAGGCTGCGCTGATGACGAGAGGGCTGGCCGAGATCGGCCGCCTCGGCACGGCGATGGGCGCGAACTTGATCACGTTCGCTGGACTTGCGGGGATCGGCGATCTCGTCGTCACCTGCACGAGCCGTCACAGCCGGAATTGGCGCGCGGGTTCGCTGCTGGCACAGGGTATCTCGCTCGAAGAGGTGTTGAGCCGGATGGGCATGGTCGTCGAAGGCGTGCGCACCACGAGAGCAGCGCGCGCGCTTGCGGCCGCATATGATGTGCAGATGCCGATTACGGAACAGCTCTATGCCGTCTTGTTCGAAGCCAAGGAGCCTAAAATTGCCGTCGAGGCGCTGATGGGACGCGTCCGAACGCACGAGAGCGAGCAGGTCGCGAAAGAGTGGCAGAACGGCGGCTCCGAAGTCTGATGCGCCTACACGAATCCCGTCCTTCATGCATACGATGCTAGCAAGCACGCATGGAGGAGGGGAAGCATGTCAGGCAAAAATATATCCAAAGATGTGCTGCAAGCCGTAAAGAAGAAGACCGGCAAGCCAATCAGCGAGAATGCGGTCAAGAAGCTCGCGAGCAGCGTAACCTCCGAGACGATCGGTAACGAGGCGGAGCTGCGCAAGCTGGTGAAGCAAGTATCCGCGATGGCGAAAGTACCCGTGTCTGACGCAACGGTTAACGATATCGTCAGTGCCGTGAAGAAGAGCGGCATGAACATGAGCAACATGGAAACGCTCATTCGCATGATGCTGAAAAAGTGACGAATTCGTGAGCAAGCCGGCAATGTGCCCTAGAAAGCGGAAAAGGGGCGTTGTCGGCTTTTGTCCTTTTATAAGGCGAGTGCTATAATTAATCATTATTCCGTAGCAGCGAGGTTGATTGATTCATGGATCCTATGACAAAGATGTGGGTATCACTGGTAGGAATCGGATTGATGGCATTATCGGCGATCGTCATCACGGTCGCGCGGAACAAGACGAAGGGCATCGTTAAATTCATGCTGTCGCTGGTCGCGCTCGGCATGCTCGGCATAGGCGCCCTCTGCGGCCTAATCGGCATCATCTAGGGACTGCTTGTGATCATGAAGTTATAAGACTACATAATTGCTGGGGTGAAATACGTGATTATTCTGCAAGGAAGAACGAAGACCAAAGAGGTGGAGGCGGAGGACGGCCTGTCTCTGCTGGATTTGGCGCTGAAGGCTGACGTGGACTGGGGCTTCTCCTGTACGCGCGGCACATGCGCGCGCTGCCGCTGCATGGTCGAAGAGGGAGCGGAGTTCCTCGAGGAAGTTACCGATGCCGAATGGGATCGGCTCGAGCCGGAAGAATTCGAGCAAGGCTACCGTCTAGGCTGCCAAGCGATCGTAAAAGCAGGCGCGGGCACGATCAAGGCAACGAATAAACCTTATTTCTAAGGAAGTGATCGGCGATGAGACCGAGGGCATCGATCGAGAACGCGCTGACCGTTATAGCTGCGCGTACTGTCTCCGCAGATGCGGTCTGGCTTGTCGGCGGCAGCGCAGGCTTGATGCTGAGGGGCATCGCGCTCCCCGCACTGCCGCGCGACTTGGATCTCTATGCGGATACCGAGGATGCAGTGCAGCTGCACAAGCGGCTAGCTTCATATGCGATCGACCAACCCGCATTCAGTACGACTGCGATCTACGAGTCGCGATTGAGCCATTACCGCATCGAGGACACCGCCGTCGAGTTGGTCGGCGGTTTTGTCGTACAAGCGCATAAGTGCCGCTATACGACGCAAGTGAGGGAGCAGCTGCTGCCGCTCGCGGAATGCGCATCTCATGCGCCGCAAGAGCAGCATACGGCAATCAAGCTGGTCCCTCTCGCGCATGAGCTCTTGTTCAATTGGCTTCGCGGACGTGAGGACCGGGTGGCGGTCGTAGCGGAGGCGATGGCTGCGGATCCTGCACGCCATTATCCGGCGCTGGAGAAGCTGATCGCCTCGAATGCGTTCAATCAGGATGCCGTGAAGCGCATCGAAGCTTCGCTGCGCAGCGCGGAAGGCGGTAGCCGCGATGGATAGCCGCGTTACGTTTCAGCCGGAGGGCAAGACGATCGCGGTGCCGCGGGGGACGAGCGTCCTCGATGCGGCGCGGCGTGCCCGCATCGCGATTAAGACCCGTTGCGGCGGTAAGGCAGGCTGCCTGATGTGCAAGGTGAGGGTGCTGTCCGAAGACGGCATAGCGCCGGCGCGCGAGCAGGAGCTGCGCAAGCTGGGCAGCGACATCGATCGGGGCATCCGCTTAAGCTGCCAAGCCCGCGTCGTCGGCCATGCTGTAGTAGAAGTACCCGAGGACCCGCTGCGTTCAGCCGTAAGGCGGCTGCTGGAGCAGCAAGACGAAGATGATGCGTTATGGTAAGGAGGGGCGTTAACCGCGTATGAATCGAACCATGCTGCGACACTATATGCTGATCGCGACCTGCGCGCTGCTCGCAATCGGTCTGACCGGCTGTCTCTATCCGAAGGAACGGCTAGTCGAGAATCAGGCGCCGCCTCGAGAAGCGGTCCGCAACGTGCAGGCCGCAATCGAGCAATTCCAGGCGGATCGCGGACTGCTGCCGATTAAGAACAGCGCTGCCGACACGCCGGTCTATGAGAAATTTATTATTGATTTTGCCAAGCTGCAGCGCATGAACTATATAAGTGACATTCCTAACGCTGCTTATGAGAAGGGCGGCGACTATTACTTCCTCGTATTGAATGAAGAGACCGAACCGATCGTGCGCCTCATGAGCGTCGTCGTATACCAGCAGCTCAATGACCTGCAGGCCAAAGTCGATGCGTACGCAGCGGCGAACGGCGGCGCGCTTCCGATTGGGGAGGAGGCATACCCTTCTTTCTATTATTTAGCCGTTGATCGACTGGGCGTCGCGAAGCCCGACATTCGAAGCGTGTTCGGCGGCCAGCCGCTCAGCGTGCTCGTCCATGAGAGCGGCACTGTCTTCGGCGATTACGGCATCGATGTACGCCAAGCCGTCGAGAGGAGCGAGACGGAGCCTGCAGGCGAGCAGGACCTTCGAGAGCTGCTCATGCTGCAATCGCTGTTCGTGCCGGTCAAATCGCCTGCCTATGTCTGGAAAGACGGCGATCCGTTCGCAATGCTGCCGAGCATGTAATGCCCGTACGACCGCAGTCACCTCGTAACGAGAGGGGGCTGCGGTTTTTTGCATATTAGGCATAGGCGGGCGAAGCCAATCATATATCAGTTCAGGGAAGGGCACATGCTGCGCGGCGTGCGTGAACAATTATGATGCAGATCGTCATAAAACGGACGGCTCGGCAATATGATGTTACTAGTCCAAATGATTGTACGAGAGTGGCAGCTGATCGGCCCGTTACAGGAATCGGCTCCTTCGCACCTGTCGCTTGCGAGTTTTCGGAAATTTGATTGGGAGGGGATATTCAGTGGAAAAGGTAGACATTTTTAAGGACATCGCCGAGCGTACCGGCGGGGATATTTACCTCGGCGTCGTCGGAGCGGTCCGTACGGGCAAATCGACCTTCATCAAGCGTTTCATGGAGACGGTCGTTCTGCCTAATATTACGAGCGATTCCGACCGCGTCAGAGCGATAGACGAACTGCCGCAAAGCGCGGCCGGCAAGACGATCATGACGACCGAGCCGAAGTTCGTACCGAATCAGGCCGTGCAAATTCGGGTCTCCGAAGGACTGGACGTCAATGTTCGCCTCGTCGATTGCGTCGGCTACGCCGTGGAGGGTGCAAAGGGCTACGAAGATGAGAACGGTCCGCGCATGATCTCCACGCCGTGGTTCGAAGAGCCGATTCCGTTCCAGGAAGCGGCCGAGATCGGCACGCGCAAGGTGATTCAAGAGCACTCGACGCTCGGCGTACTCGTGACGACGGACGGCTCCATCGCCGAAATTCCGCGCAGCTCTTACGTGGAAGCGGAGGAGCGCGTCGTGAACGAGCTCAAGGAGGTCGGCAAGCCTTTCGTGCTGATCGTGAACTCGATCCGGCCGAACAGCGAGGAAGCGCTGCAGCTTCGCAGCGAGCTGCAAGCGAAGTACGACATTCCGGTCATGACGATGAGCGTCGCGACGATGGGCGAGGACGAGGTCATGTCCGTCCTGCGCGAGGTGCTGTACGAGTTCCCGGTTCACGAAGTGAATGTTAATCTGCCTAGCTGGGTCATGGTGCTGAACGAGCAGCACTGGCTCCGAAGCAGCTTCGAAAATTCCGTGCGGGATACCGTGCAGGATATCCGCAGGCTGCGCGACGTGGACCGCGTCGTGTCGCAGTTCATGGAATATGAATTCATCACGCGTGCCGGCCTCAGCGGCATGAACATGGGGCAGGGCGTTGCCGAGATCGACCTCTACGCGCCGGATGAGCTCTACGACCAGATTCTCATGGAGGTCGTCGGCGTCGAGATTCGCGGCAAGGACCATCTGTTGCAGCTGATGCAGGAGTTCACGCATGCGAAAAGGGAATACGACCGCTTCGCCGAGGCGCTAGAGATGGTCAAGACGACGGGTTACGGCATCGCAGCCCCTACGCTTGCCGAGATGGCGCTCGACGAGCCGGAATTGATTCGCCAGGGATCCCGCTTCGGCGTGCGCCTGAAGGCGACGGCCCCTTCGATTCATATGATCCGCGTGGACGTCGAATCGGAATTCGCGCCGATCATCGGTACGGAGAAGCAGAGCGAGGAGCTGGTCCGGTACTTGATGCAGGATTTCGAGAACGATCCGATCAAGATCTGGGAATCGGATATATTCGGTCGCTCCCTGCATTCCATCGTAAGGGAAGGCATCCAAGGCAAAATCGCGATGATGCCGGACAATGCACGCTACAAGCTGCAGGAGACGCTGGGGCGCATTATCAACGAAGGCTCCGGCGGGTTGATCGCGATCATCCTATAAATGGATATAGTAGAAAAAAGAGGCCGATATCCGGCCTCTTTTTCGTGTTATTCGACAAAATTCCGCATTAAACCATTAAAACCAATTGACATACTAGGAAAAGGTGTTATTCTATTGCTAGGTTTCATACATACATCATCGAGAGGGGAAAATAACACATGAAGAAAATGAAGTGGACGATGTCCTTGCTGCTCGCTGCGGTGCTCATGATCGTCTCTGCATGCGGCAACGCCGGCAACAACAGCGAACCTGCTAGCGGCAACGGAGGGAATAACGGCGAAGCGAACTCGCTCGCGGGCAAGAAAATCGCGCTCGTCATGCAGTTTAACACGGGTACGTTCTCTGCGCAATACATTGACGGCGTAAAAGAACAAGCCGAAAAGTTCGGCGGAAAAGTAACGGTATTCGCTTCCGATAATAAGCTCGACGTGATGGCTTCGAACCTAGATGCTGCCATTAACCAAGGCTTCGACGGCATCCTGATCGACCATGGACAAGCCGGCGCGCTTGAAGCCGGCGTGAAGAAGGCGCTGGACAAAGGCATCGAAGTCGTCGTGTTCGACGCCGACCTGAAAGTGCCGGGCGTACCTGTCCTTCAGCAGGATGACCAAGCGATGGCAGACCTGACGCTCGAGCAGCTGGCTGCAGATGCCGGCGGCAAAGGCAATATCGTCAAGGTATGGGTTGCAGGCTTCGCGCCGATGGAGCGCCGCCAGCTTGCGTACAAGGCTTTCCAAGAAAAGTATCCGGACATTAAAGAGATCGCGGCGTTCGGCAACGCGAACAACCCGGCTCTGGATACGCAATCCCAGATGGAAGCCGTATTGAAGCAATATCCGAAGGGCGAGATTACGGCCGTATGGACGGCTTGGGACGAGTTCGCCAAAGGCGCGTCCCGCGCGATCCAGCAAGCAGGCCGTACGGAAATCAAAGTATACGGCATCGACATGAGCGACGAGGACTTGCAGATGATCCAAGATCCGGCGAGCCCGTGGGTCGCTTCCGCCGCCGTCGATCCGAAGGACATCGGCCGTGTGCAAGTACGTATCCTGTACCAGAAGTTCAACGGCGACGCAACGGAAGACGTAGTCGTGCTGCAGCCTTCGTTCGTCAAGCGCGAAGATCTGCCGGCTGAGCCGATCAACACGACGCAGCTGCACGAGCATGTAGCCGGTTGGGGCTCAAGCGAGCAAGGCTACACGGAATGGATGAAGGAACTGGAAGCACAGAACGCGAAATAAGCGATCGGTTCATCGATCAGGAACAGCAAGGAGAGGGTGCATATGGAATCCGCCTCGCTTCTAAGGATGGCGGGCATCGATAAAGCGTTCGACGGCGTACCTGCCCTGAAGCAGGTCGACTTCGAACTGCGAAGCGGCGAGATCCATGCGCTGCTCGGTGCGAACGGTGCCGGCAAGTCGACGCTGATGAAAATATTGTCCGGCGCCTATACGCCGGACAAGGGCGTCATCGCAGTGGACGGCAAAGAAGCGGATATTCGTTCGCCGCAGGATGCGAAGAAGTACGGCATCCATTGCATCTACCAAGAGGTGGATACGGCGCTTGTGCCGGGCTTGTCCGTAGCCGAGAACATCATGATGGACCGCATTTCTGCCGGCGGAAGGCCGCTGCTCCGTTGGGGCAAGCTTGAGAAGGAAGCCGCCAGCGCCCTTGCGTCGATCGGCGCAGACATTCCGCTGCGGCGGACAGCCGCCGAACTGACCCTTGCCGAGAAGCAGCTTGTGCTGCTCGCTCGCCTGCTAACGGAACAAGCTCGCATCGTCATCTTCGACGAACCAACAGCTCCGCTCAGCCTCGATGAGGCGGAGCGGCTGTTCCGCGTCATGGAACGTCTCAAGGCAGAGGGAATCGGCAGCGTCTTCATCTCGCATCGCTTGCCGGAGGTGCTGCGCGTTAGCGACCGCATAACGGTGATGCGAGACGGGGAGCGCGTCATGACTGTTAAACAAGCAGAGACGGATGCGGATGGCATCATTCGGGCCATGCTAGGCAAGACGTTCGAGGAGGAGTACCCGAAGCGCAGCGTACCGATCGGCGAGACGGTGCTCCGCGTCGATGCTCTGACGCGCGGCCGCTATGTGCGGGAGGCGAGCTTCGAAGCGAAGGCCGGCGAGATCGTCGCGGTCGTCGGGCTGGTCGGCGCAGGCAAGACGGAGCTGTCTCGCCTGTTGTTCGCGGCCGATCCGAGCGATTCGGGAACGGTACAGATTGGCGCGCGCGCCGTCAACGCACGCACGCCGGCGGATGCCGCGGCGTCCGGCATCGCGCTCGTCCCGGAGGAGCGCCGCAAGCAAGGCGTGCTCGTGTCAGAATCGGTACTGAAGAACCTTAGCCTGCCGCGCCTAGCTTCGCTCTCGCGGCTCGGCTTCGTCTCCGGTATGGCAGAGAAGCATCTCGCAGACCGCATGATCGACCGTTTGGGGATCAAGACGGCCTCGCCGGACACGCCGGTCGCTTATCTTAGCGGCGGCAATCAGCAGAAGGTCGCGATCGGCAAGTGGCTCGAGACGGATGCGAGCGTGTTCCTGCTGGACGAGCCGACCAAGGGCGTCGACGTCGGCGCCAAGCGGGATATTTTCCGGATCATCGGCGATCTGGCAGAAGCGGGCAAGGCGATCGTCTACTTCACCTGCGAGCTCGGCGAGGCGCTCGGTCTCGCCGACCGGCTGCTCGTCATGTGCGACGGGCGAATCGTCAAGGAGCTCTCGCGCGCCGAAGCGACGCAAGAGAAGCTGCTTTATTACGCAAGCGGGGGCGAAGATTAATATGCAATCGAAATTGTTGGAGTGGACCTATAAATACGGCGCGCTGCTCGTCATCGCGCTCGTCATCGTGTTCTTCTCGCTGTGGGACGAGCACTTCTTCACCTACTCGAACCTGGCGGACATTCTGCGTTCGATCTCGATCGTCACGTTCGTCGCGATCGGCATCACGTTCTCGCTGACCGTCGACGGCTTCGATCTGTCGGTCGGCTCCACCGTATCGCTCAGCACGGTGCTGGCTGCCACGCTCATGGTCTGGTTCGAGATGCCGCTGGTCGTCGTCATCGTGGTGCCCCTGCTCTTCGGGGCGCTGGTTGGGATGCTGAACGCGCTGTTGATCGTCAAGCTGCGCATTCCCGACCTGCTCGCGACGCTGGCCGTCATGTACATCATATCGGGCATTCATCGGACGTACACCAAGGGCTACTCGATCTACAACAACATGCAGATGTCCGACGGCACGAATGCGCCGGGCGTCTTCTCGGAGCAATTCCTCTGGCTCGGCCAAGGGCAATTGTTCGGGATTCCCGTACCTGTCATCCTCATGATCGTCGCGGGCGTCCTCGTCTACCTGTTCTTCAAGTTCACGACTTGGGGCAGGCAGATGTACATGACCGGAGGCAACGAGGAAGCGGCGCGCCTGTCGGGTATCCGGGTGCGCAGAATTCGACTGGCCGCCTATATCGTATCCGGCATTTTCGCCGCAATCGGCGGTCTGCTGTTCGCGGCCCGCACGGGCACCGGACAGATCGACGCAGGCGCGCCGCTCTTGATGGAGGGCGTCGCGGCCGTGTTCGTGGGCTACTCGGTGCTGGGCGCAGGCAAGCCGAACGTGATCGGCACGTTCTTCGGCGCCGTGCTGATCGGCGTGCTGCTGAACGGCATGACGATGATGCGGGTCCAGTATTATGCGAACGATATCGTCAAAGGCGCCGTGCTCGTGCTCGCTCTCGCGGTCACTTTTATCCACCTGCATCGAAAACGCGCGTAACGGCGCGGCCTGAGCCGCGGAGGAAACTTGCGAATCTACTTGAAATTCCGAATCGGCTGTATTACTATAAAAATTGTTGGCAAAAGGTATATTTTTGAAAGATTCGGTTAAACAGAATGATAACGCATGACTCTGCGCCCATTAGGGGAGGTGAAAGCTATGAACAAAACGGAATTGATCGCAAAGGTAGCCGATTTGACGGAACTGTCGAAAAAGGATGCAACGAAAGCGGTTGACGCTGTATTCGACGCAATCTCCGAAGCGCTTCAGAACGGCGACAAGGTTCAACTCGTCGGCTTCGGCAACTTCGAGGTTCGTGAACGTTCCGCCCGCAAAGGCCGCAACCCGCAAACGGGTCAAGAAATCGAGATCGCAGCAAGCAAGACGCCTGCATTCAAGCCAGGCAAATCGCTGAAGGATCTGGTCGGCAACTAATCAGATATACGTACTTAAGCTAACGTCCGAGTGCTTGCATTCGGGCGTTTTCCATGCTAAAATCATCCCTAGCTTGTCGGGTGTTAGCTCAGCTTGGTAGAGCGCTACCTTGGGGTGGTAGAGGTCGCCAGTTCAAATCCGGTACACCCGACCATCGCATGCCAGACGACTGCTATTCTCGCGCCGCAAGGACGAGAGGCAGTTTTTTTATAGGAGAGGGGAATGGATTATGGAGCAGCAGAACCAAGGCGAATACATCGTCGTCAAGGCGAAGGATCAAGGCGTGCAGGTCATCGGCTTGACGCGCGGCCAAGACACGAAGTTCCATCATACCGAGAAGCTGGACAAGGGCGAGATCATGATCGCGCAGTTCACCGAGAATACGTCCGCCATCAAGATTCGCGGCAAGGCGACGGTTATGACGCGATACGGCACGATCGATACCGATAATTAATGCTTCGAACGCAAAAGCAGGCATAGCCTGCTTTTTCTTTTTGTACAATGATACAGAGGGACGGGCTCGAACCTTCGATTGACGAACGGGAGGGGTTCGCATGAGCATGAACACGCTGAAAGGGATGGCGCTAGCGGCAGCCATTGCGGGAGCAGCGGCTATCGCGGCATTCCTGCTGCCGCACGGCGATGACGCCGGCATGCAGGACATCGCGGTGTTTCAGCCGGAGCGGGTGACGCGGCTGTCGCAGGACAATCTGGTGGACGCGCTGGTCGCGCAATCGTTCTCGGAACCCATCAAGCGGACGGACCTGAAGGGCAGCGTGCTGGCGGTCGATTTTGCCATTCGGGCCGAGACGGGTACGTCCGTTGCGATCATGAATGATGTGAGAAAGCTCGTGCGGTTGGCGTTCTATCAGGCTTCCAACGTCGATCGCCTGCTGATTCGGTACGTGGAGGAGCAGAGCTCTGCGACGAGCGGATACGCGGATGCGGACGGCTTCAAGCTCCTGCTCGCCGCGGATGTGCGCCGCACGGATCAATGGCTCGGCAGCAGCGCCGAGGCGATTGCGGCGGCGGAACCGCTTCGCGATCCGGTATGGCGGCAGCGGCTGCGGCTCAGCATTACGAGCGAGTGGATCGACCGATTCGGGCCGCTCGCGGATTCATGACGACGCCTATGCAGCCCGAGACGGCCCCGTTCGCCATGGCTCGCTTCGCATGTGCTTGTCGAACGGACTTGTGCTATAATAATTTAGATTATAGAGCGGCATGGACTGCACGACCGGAGGCTGGACAGAATGAAATCGTATCGCGTTCCCGAAATCGCGAGAAAATACGTCGAATATGACATGATTCAGAATCATACGGAGCTGCCCGAATTTCCGGATTCGAGGGCCAGGCTCTTGTTTGCGTTCCTCTCGAGCGGGAAGAACCCGTCGCAATGGAGCGAGTTGTACCCATTGGTCGTATCGCTCGTCCAGCTTGGCCTGGACACGCATGACATGATCGATCCGGGCGGCGATCGTCCCGAATCCGAGATGCGTTCGAGGCAGCTGAAAGTGCTGGCCGGCGATTACTTCAGCAGCCGGTTCTACCACTTGCTGTCGCAGGCCGGCCAGATCGACATGATTCGCAAGATCAGCGACGCCATCTGCGAAGTGAACCAAGTGAAGCTGAATCTGTACACGCGCATGAATCAGCTTAAGGTAACGGCCGAGGAATACATCGGCACATGCACGGAGCTGAAGACCGGGCTGTTCCGTCTCTTCGGGGGATTGCTGGAGGATCGGATCTCGCGCATATGGCCGGATCTCCTGCATGGGTTCAGCCGCTGCGAGGTCGTGCTCGCCGAGCTGGACCGCGTCGAGACGCCGGAGCGGTTCGAAGGCAGTTGGGGGTATTGGCATATCATGCATGAGGGCACGGATGAAGAGCGGAATCGCCTCGCGCAGCCGGCCGGGGAAGAAGGCTACATCCTGGCATTGGTCGCGAAGTACGATATCCGCAGCCAGCTGCTGGATAAGCTTCGGGCAGCTTCGCATAATCTGCAGCAGATTGTAAGGGGACTCGATTCGGACAGACTAACGGAAGAGCTGGCCCGCATCGGGGAGCAATTCCAGCGTCCCTTCGCCGCGCAGCCTGTAGCATACAACGAGATGAGGTGACGGGATTGAACGCACAGTCAGGGAAAGAACAGTTCGTGCATGAGGTGTTCGAGAATGTCGCGCCGAAGTACGACATGATGAACGACGTGATCAGCTTCGGCCGGCACAAAGCATGGCGCCGCTTCACGATGCGCAAGATGAATATTCCGCAGGGCGCTGCAGCCATTGACTTATGCTGCGGCACTTGCGACTGGACGATCGCGATTGCCGAGGCCAGTGGTACGGGCGAGACCGTGGGACTGGACTTTAGCCGCAACATGCTGGATTACGGGCAAGCGAAGGTCGACCGCGCAGGCCTCGGCGGGCGAATCAAGCTCGTGCAGGGCAACGCGATGGAACTGCCGTTTCCGGACGATTCCTTCGACTACGCGACGATCGGCTTCGGTCTCCGCAACGTGCCGGATCTGCGGCAGGTGCTGCGCGAGATGCAGCGCGTCGTCAAGCCGGGCGGACAAGTCGTCTGCCTGGAGGCGTCCAGGCCGACTTGGCAGCCGTTCAAGGCCCTGTACAAGCTGTACTTCAGCTACCTGATGCCGCTATTCGGGAAGCTGTTGGTGAAGCGCTACAAGCAGTATAAATGGCTGCCCGAGTCGCTGGCTTCATTCCCGGGCCGGCATGAACTGGCCGCGATTTTCCGCGAGACGGGCTTGCAGGACGTACAAGCCTATCCGCTTACCGGCGGCGTTGCCGCTCTCCATATCGGTACGAAGGGGAGCGAGCGGCAATGATGCGCAAGGTTCGCATTTTCCTGGAAATGATCAAGTTCGAGCATACGCTCTTCGCGCTTCCCTTTGCCTTCCTGGGTGCCATTCTCGGCGCGGTTACCCAGCTCGATCGGCTGCCCGGCTGGGGCGAGATCGGATGGATCATCGTCGCGATGGTCGGCGCGCGCAGCGCGGCCATGGGCCTTAACCGCTTGATCGACAAGAAGATCGATGCGCGCAATCCGCGCACGGAGAAGCGGGCGATTCCCGCAGGTCTATTGCGTTCGAACGAAGTGCTGATTTTCATTGCGGTCTCATTCATTCTCTTGTTCGCCGCTTCGTTCAATCTCGATCCGCTGGTCATCAAGCTGCTGCCAATCGCCGTGTTCATGACGGTATTCTATTCCTATACGAAGCGGTTTACTTGGCTATGCCATGTGTTCCTCGGCTTCACGATCGCGCTTGCGCCGCTCGGCGGCTGGGTCGCCATTACCGGCAGCGCGGATCTGTCGGCGTATCTGCTGTTCGTGTCCGTTGCCTTCTGGACGGCCGGCTTCGACATTGTGTACGCCACGCAAGATTACGAGTTCGATGCCAACGATGGGCTGCACTCGATTCCGGCGCGATTCGGGATCGCCAAGGCGCTCTGGATCGCCCGCGCGTTCCATGTCGTGCCTGCGATCGGCTTCCCGGCTCTGTTCTGGTTGACCGATCTGAGCTGGAGCTATCTGGCCGGCGCGGTTATCGCGATCGCGATTCTGATCTACCAGCACATGCTCGTGAAGCCGAATGATCTGAGCCGCGTGCAGACCGCATTCTTCGGCATGAACGGCACGCTCAGCGTGCTGTTGTTCGCCTTCGCGATCGTGGATCTGGTGGTGCTGCGCCAATGGTAACTTCCTCCAAGCGCTGGATCGTCGGCATTACCGGCGCCAGCGGCTCCGTCTACGGCATTCGGTTGATTGAAGCGCTGCTGGAACAAGGCGCGCAAGTGCATCTGATCATTACGGAAGCAGGCTGGCGCGTCCTGAAGGAGGAAGCGGGCTGGGAGACGGCGAAGCGACAAGCAGCTCTCGAAGCGTGCTTCGGCACCGCAGCGGCAGCCGGCGGCGCGCTTCGCTACCATCCGGTCGCCGATATCGGCGCGAGCATCGCGAGCGGGTCGTTCCGGGTCGACGGCATGGTGATCATGCCCTGCTCGATGGGGACGCTGTCCGGCATCGCGCACGGCTCGTCCGATAATCTGATGACGCGGGCAGCCGACGTCATGATGAAGGAAGGCCGGCCGCTTCTGATCGTTCCGAGGGAGACGCCGCTCACGGCCATCCATCTGGAGAACATGCTGAAGCTGGCGCGACTCGGCATCCGCATCATCCCTGCGATGCCGGCCTTTTACTACCGCCCGCAGTCGATGCGTGATATGATAGACTTCATGGTTGGCAAAGTGCTGGACAACATGCAGCTAAGCCACGACTTGTACAGAAGATGGGGAGATGAACACGATGGGGCATGAACGCCCGGTCACCATCGGCCGCATTGATTACGCGAACGTATGGCCGATATTCGACCATTTCGAAGCGTGTCTGGCACGGAGCGATGCGCAGGGCGTCAACATCTTGACCGGCGTGCCTTCCGAGCTGAACCGTGCCTTGAAGACCGGGGCAGCGGATCTGTCGGCCATCTCTTCCTTCGCCTACGGCCAGATGAGCGAGCAGCTCGTGCTCCTGCCCGATCTGTCCGTCAGCGCGGACGGCGAAGTGATGTCGATCTTCCTCTTCTTGAAGAAGCCGCTCGAGCAGGTGCTGCAGGGCACGATTGCCGTTACGAACACGTCCGCGACATCCGTTAACCTGCTGCGGATCATATTGGCAGGCCGCTTCCAAGCTTCGCCCCGCTATGTCACGATGGAACCGAACTTGGACGAGATGCTGCAGGAGGCGGATGCGGCGCTGCTTATCGGCGACCCCGCGATCCGCGCGTCATGGCGGAGCGACCACGGCTGCGAGATGCTCGACGTCGGCCGGCTCTGGAAGGACTGGACAGGCCTTGGGATGACGTTCGCGGTTCTCGCGGTTCGGGAGAACGCGGTGAAGGAAGCGCCCGATACGGTACGCAAGGTACTGCGGGCGCTCCATGAGAGCAAACGAATCTCGCTGGCAGGCCTTGATCGGCTGGCGGCCAAGGCGGCGTCAACGATCGGCGGCGAAGTCGATTATTGGTCCCGTTATTTTCGGTGTTTGAAGTACGGCTTCGGCGAACGCGAACAAGAAGGGCTTGCGCTCTACTTCCGTTACGCCCATCGGCTGGGATTGCTCCAGCACGAGGTGAAGCTGCGTTTTTGGTCAGACCATACTGTAGCCCAGGTGAACGAATGAAACTTTTAGATATCTACGCAAGGATGAAGGGCGATTTAACGACAATCGAAAAAGAGCTCGAACGAAGCGTGACGTCGGATCATGCGCTGCTGAGCGAAGCTTCGCTGCATCTGCTCAAGGCGGGCGGGAAGCGGATCAGGCCGGTCATCGTGCTGCTCGCGGGCAAGTTCGGCGAGTACGATCTGGACGTGCTGAAGAAGGTGGCTGTCCCGCTGGAGCTGATCCATATGGCGTCGCTCGTGCACGATGACGTCATCGACGATGCGGAGACGAGACGCGGCCAACTGACGGTCAAGTCCAAGTGGGATAACCGGATCGCCATGTATACCGGGGATTACATCCACGCGAAGGCGCTTACGATCGTGACGGAGCTGCACAATCCGGTACTGCATCAGGTGCTGTCCAAGGCGCTGGTGCAGATGTGCATTGGCGAGATGGAGCAGATCCGCGACTTCTTCAATACGGAGCAGACGGTGCGCAACTATCTGCTGCGGATCCGCCGCAAAACCGCGCTGCTCATCGCCATCAGCTGCCAGCTCGGCGCATTGGCGGCAGGGACGGACAAGGCCACCTATAACCGGCTGTACCGGTACGGCTATAATGTAGGCATGGCGTTCCAGATCCGGGACGACCTGCTGGATCTGCTCGGTACGGCCAAGCAGATCGGCAAGCCGCCGGGCTCCGACATCCGGCAGGGCAATATTACGCTGCCGGTGCTGCTCGCCTTGCGTGAGGAGGACATCCAAGGGCCGCTGCTCGCCGAGATCGCGCGCATCCGCGAGAGCGACGGGGCGGCCGACTGCTCGCGCGCGATCGATCTGATCCGCGGAAGCCGCGGGATCGGGGAAGCCGAGGCGATGGCTGGCCGCTATATCGACAAGGCGCTCGCTTCGCTCGAGGGACTGTCGGATATTCCGGCCAGGAAGAATCTGCGCGACATCGCGCAATTCGTCGCGCAGCGGAATTATTGATTCGAAGGAGGTTATTGATGATGGAGAGAACGTTCTTAATGGTGAAGCCGGACGGCGTTCAGCGGAGCCTGATCGGGGAGATCGTGTCCCGCTTCGAACGGAAGGGCCTCAAGCTGGTCGGCGCCAAGCTGATGATGGTGAACGAGGAGCTGGCCGAGCGGCATTACGCGGAGCATAAGGGCAAGCCATTCTATCCGCCGCTCATCGATTTCATTACGTCCGGGCCCGTATTCGCGATGGTCTGGGAAGGCGATAACGTCATTGCGCTGACGCGCGCCTTGATCGGCAAGACGAACGCGGTGGAAGCCGCGCCGGGCACGATCCGTTCGGATTATGCCGTACATACGAATTTCAATCTGATTCACGGCTCCGATTCGCCGGAGAACGCGGAGCGAGAGATCGGGATTTTCTTCCGGCCTGAAGAACTGGCTTCCTACGAGCAGACGATTCAGCGCTGGATCTAGCACCAGGCAGCAACGATGTCGGGAGGCAATTGCATGGACGATGCGGATTTTTCCTACTTCATTAAGATGATCAAGACGAAGACGGCGATCGACCTCTCGCAGTACAAGGAGGCCCAGATGAAGCGCAGGCTGACCACGCTGCGCTTGAAGTACGGCTATTCGACCTTCGCTGCCTATTGGGATGCGCTGAGCACGGATTCGAAGCTCATGAGCGAGTTCCTGGACCGCATGACGATCAACGTATCCGAATTTTGGCGCAACCCGAACCGCTGGCACGCGCTGGAGGAACGATTTTTCCCGGAGATGCTGCGGACGAGCGGCAGGCTGAAGGTATGGAGCGCGGCATGCTCGACCGGCGAGGAGCCGTACACGATCGCGATGATTCTGGACAAGCTCGGCGTGCTGGAGCGCTCGTCGATTCTGGCCACCGACCTGGACACGAAGGTCATCGAACGGGCTATCGCAGGCTTGTACGCGGAACGGTCGCTGAAAGAAGTGCCGCCAGCCTATCGGGAGCGCTACTTCGCCCGCAAGGGAGAAGACTTCGGCGTCGACGCGAAGCTGGTGAATGCGGTTCGCTTCCAGCAGCATAACCTGCTGCATGATTCGTTCGGCCAAGGCTTCGACTTGATCGTATGCCGGAACGTCATGATCTATTTCACGGAAGAGGCGAAGCGGGAGCTGTACCATAAGTTCGCCCAAGCGCTCCGTCCGGGCGGCATCCTGTTCGTGGGCAGCACCGAGCAGATCTTCAGTCCATCGCAATATGACCTCGAGACGGCCGAGACGTTCTTCTACCGCAGAAGGCAAGCTTGAAGCTTGAATTCCGCGCATTCATCATTGTGTAGATATACGTGTTCAAAAAGGCCGGTTGTCAACTGCATGTATAGCCGCGCGCGATAATTCCAATACTGACCATGAGCATGATAATGGAGGTAGAGGATGGATAAGCGAATAGTGATTGCCGCGTATAAGCGAGGCATCATCACGATTCAAGAATGCGCGCAGATTCTGGGGCTTGAGACCGGCCAGATGAGAGGCCTCATCAACGATCCCCAGCCAGCCGCCGAAGCTCGGCACAGACAGCCCGCGCACGGTTGAACATAGAAGCGTCAACGTTAAGCAAGCCGGCTTCCCCGAAGCCGGCTTTTGCCTATCCGGCGGGTACCGTGTTCCTTGTCAAACCGGGTGCGCTATACTATAATGAGCAAAGATGTCAGGGCGCTTGTACATAGGAATTAGGGGGAAATCAGATTGAGTTTACGATATTTAACGGCAGGCGAGACGCATGGTCCGCAGCTGACCGCGATTATTGAAGGACTGCCGAGCAATCTTACGCTTGATTTCGAGGAATTGAACTTCCAGCTGCATCGCCGCCAGAAGGGCCACGGCCGCGGCAGAAGAATGCAGATCGAGAAGGACACGGCGAATATCGTCGGCGGCGTTCGGCATGGACGCACGACCGGGGCGCCTGTCGCGCTGGTCGTCGAGAACAACGACTGGAAGCATTGGACGAGCGTCATGAATATCGAGCCGATCGAGGGCGGCGACGAGGAGAAGCGCCGCGTCCATCGGCCGCGTCCGGGGCATGCCGACCTGAACGGCGGACTCAAGTACGACTTGAAGGATCTGCGCAACGTGCTGGAGCGCTCCAGCGCGCGCGAGACGGCGGCCCGCGTGGCTGTCGGCGCAGTGGCGAGACAATTGCTGGCGGAATTCGGCATTAAGGTCGGCGGCCAAGTGATTCGGATCGGCGAGATCGAAGCGCCTGCGAATAACTTGCCGCTCGACGAGCTGATTCGCATCACGGAAGAGTCGCCGGTGCGCGTCGTGGACAAGGATGCGGAAGCGAAGATGATGGCGCATATCGACGAGATCAAGGCCGAGGGCGATTCCATCGGCGGCATCGTCGAGTGCATTATCGAAGGCGTGCCGGTCGGACTCGGCAGCCACGTGCAATGGGATCGCAAGCTGGACGGCCGCATCGCTGGCGCAGTCGTCTCCATCAATGCCTTCAAGGGCTGCGAGATCGGCATCGGCTTCGAAGCCGCGAAGCTGCGCGGCTCCCAGGTGCATGACGAGATCATGTACGAGGGCGAACGCGGATTCTACCGCGCGTCCAATCGTCTCGGCGGTTTCGAGGGCGGGATGACGACGGGCGAGCAGATCGTCGTGCGCGGCGTGATGAAGCCGATCCCGACGCTGTACAAGCCGCTTCGCAGCGTCGACATCGACACGAAGGAACCGTTCACCGCGCAAGTGGAACGTTCGGATAGCTGCGCCGTTCCTGCGGCAAGCGTCGTGATGGAGCATGTCGTCGCTTGGGAGGTTGCCCGAGCGTTCCTCGAGAAGTTCGGCGGCGATTCGATCGAAGAGATCCGCGCGAACCTGAATCATTACCTGGAACAAGTGGGGCGCTACTAATGCGCGAACTCACGGTCGATCTGGGCGAACGTTCTTATCCGATCTATATCGGCGAGGGGCTGCTGGCGGAAGCGCCTCGTTATTTCGAGCGGCATGGCATCAGCAAGAAGTCGCCGCTCATGATCGTGACGGACGACGGCGTCGGCCCGCACTACCTGCCTTCGCTCGAGAGCAGGCTGCAGGCAGCGGGCTTCCGTACGACGAGCGTCACCGTGCCTGCCGGCGAGAGCTCCAAGTCGCTGGCCGTCTTCGAGCAGTTGATCACGAAGGCGCTTGAAGCCGGCCTCGACCGCCACTCGGCGGTCGTTGCGCTGGGCGGCGGCGTCGTCGGCGATCTGGCCGGCTATGTTGCCGCTGCGTACATGCGGGG
>JAEWJS010000126.1 GCA_023386495.1 Bacillota bacterium
GTTTCCGCATGCGCGGAAACGGCCTGTCGTGGTGCTATATTAATGGGAAGCTTGCGCTGACCCAGCGTTCGATTGGGTTGCGCTTGTGTCTGCCAATATTTCGTTCGCTGCCGCCTTGACCTCAGGGTCGCTGTTCAGCATTTGCTCGATCGTCTTCCACGAATCCTCGCTCTTGCCGGCATTGCCCGCATGCTGTTTGGCATCGTGCTTCGTGCTCTGCTTCGACGACATTTCATTGCCGAACTTGCGCGTCAATGCCGTCTCCAATATGCGGCCTTTCATGCCTGTGACCAGCTGCCCCGTCGCGTTGCCGGCCCAAGCGAGCGAGCCCGGCCGCTTCTGCGACATATAAGCGGCTGCGGCGATCCCGACTATGCCCCCTAGAATAAATCCGCTCAATCTCATGATAAGCTAACCTCCTTATTCGATTCGGATCACGTCTGTAGTGTGCCCGTGCACTGGCCGATCATCCGATTCAAAATTAGGAAGCTGAGCCGTTGTTGGAATAGCGCCGACCATGATAAACTATGTCGAAACATCACGACGAAATGGAGGCCAGATGCAATGCGTTACCATCCCCAGCTTCTACTGCTCGTGCTCTTGTTAGTCCTGACAACCGCGTGCGGCAACTCGAGCGATAAGCCGTCGACAGCGAATGATTCTCCTCCCCAGGCCGCGGTGCAAGAGCCCGCTGAGGCACAAGAGCCGGCGGACGAGCCTGCCGAAGGAGCCGCATCCGACAATGGCAGCGAGGCTCCCGCAGGGACGGATGAGCCTGCCGCGCAGGAAGACACGCCAGCCGCTGAGGAAGCGCCGCCCAAGAAGCTGTATCGCATGACAGATGCGTATCGGTTCGAGCCGATCGATCCGTCTGCGCCGGATAAGATGGTGTTATTGACGTTCGACGACGGCCCCAAAGAACTGGAGATGCTCACGAGCATGCTGGACACGCTCGATAAGCATAAGGCCAAGGCCGTCTTCTTCGTGAACGGTTATCGTGCCGTGAAGCAGCCGGAGCTCCTTACGCTGATCCACGACCGCGGTCAGATGATCGGCAATCATGCTTGGGATCATATCGATCTGAAGAAAGAAGAGGCAGATAAGGTCACGCAGCAGATTAAGGATGTGCAGGACCTCGTCCTCAAGCATACCGGGCAGAAACCGACCCTGTTCCGTCCTCCGTTCGGTTCGGGCGGCGAGGCCGTTAAGGCTGTCGCGGAGCGCGAAGGCTTGCTGTACATGACCTGGTCTAACGGCTCGCTGGATTGGGATGCCAGCACCAAGGACAAGCCGGATGCCGTTATCGCCAACGTGCTTGATCAGCTGCATCCCGGTGCGAACATTCTGATGCATGAATTACCTTGGACCGCTCAGGCGCTTGACCGGCTATTGACGCAGCTGACCGAGAAGGGCTACGGCTTCATTGACCCTTTCACGATCGAGACGCCTGCCGCTGACGCAGCGTAAGGACGTGAACCTCTGCCGGCGCGTTCAGGCGCAGCGGAAGATGCGATGTGCCATACCCTTTGCTGACGAACAGCCGGAGACGCCGCTCTCCGGCTGTTTGGCGTACCTTCCACTCATACCATCCGCCGGAATAGGTCACGGTCGTATAGGAGCGATACAGCGGGCCCAATATAGGCAGCACGAGCTGACCGCCATGCGTGTGTCCCGCAAGGACGAGATCGACATGGAGCGACGGGCGGCTCGCAAGCTTCTCGATCAAGATAGGATCATGCGCAAGCAGGATCGTGCAATCCTCTTCCAAGCGGCCAGGATACTCGACAGGCGGCTGCAGCGCCATCTCCAGCCGATCCCGCCCGCTCTTAGCATCGTCTACACCCGCAAGCCGCAGACGCTCCCCGCCTGTCTGCTCCAGCATCACGGAGTCATTCGATAGGATACGGACACCTTCTTCATGCAGCAGCACCTCGAGTTCGCGCGCATGATCATCGTAATCATGATTGCCGTATACCATATAGACCGGCCCAAGTGCGGCAAGCAGCTTAATATTGCGCCGCGTACGCTCCAGCGGTACGCCGCTTTCCCTAAGATCGCCCCCGATCAGCACCAGATCGAAGCGGCCTCCGGCGGCCGCTTGATCAATGACCTGACGCTCGACCAGCCTGCGGTGAATATCGCTAATAAAAAAAATACGCGTCCCTTCGAAGGACGCTGGTAGACGGTCCAGCTCGACATCCATCTCTCGAACCGCCGTTCGTCTGGCTTCTGCGTGCATCCATGCCGTCATCGCCGCACCAATGCCGGCTGCCGTGAGCAGTATACCCGTGATCGTCATGTCGATACCTCCTCCGTAAGTCGCGTGAACGGATCGCTATTGTTGACCCGATAGCTCCCTGCCGAAGAAGAACAAACCGGCAGCAAGCACAAGGAACAGCACGATGAGCGTGTTGTAGAACCAGCTCGCCATCTGCTGTTTGTTCGAAGGATGCTTCTCGCGACGCGAAGGCAGCGACGCATCTTCCTTCACAGGCGGCTCTACAGCCGCATTCTTGGCCTTGCGTCTGCTCCTCGCCTGCGAGGAGCGTGTCGTCGTTTCCTCATTGATCATCATGACTTGTCTTCCCTCCGGAATCGAATGATGAGACCCATCGCCGCGTCAATGGCGAAGTGCGCCGCGATCGGCGCCCACAACGTGCCCGTCTCGATATAGATCCATCCAAGCCCGTAACTGATCGAGAATACCAGACCAGTCGGAATCCAGTGTTTCAAGTAGCGGACGTGAATGGCAGCGAACAGAATGCTGGTCCAGTAGGGCCCGAAGTTATGTTGAATCGCGCCACGAAACAGCAATTCTTCGCATACGGCTACGACAAACGACAGTACCAGAATATGCCACACGGGACGTGCGCGGAACAGCCTCTCGTTAACGCCGCCGTCATCTGCCGCGTCATCGGGCACCCATCTGGAAATGATGAGATCGACCAGAACGACTGCTGCCGCAAGTCCGAAGCCCCACAAGGCAAACATCCATCCGGCAGGAATTTCCAGCAGCGAAATTGGATTGCGCCGCTGTAAAAACACCCAAATCAATCCGATAATAAGCGTTAGAGCTTGCGTGAGATAGAGATTGAGCAGCAGCATGCGATCGTCCAATTGGTCGACGGTCACTTTGCGGATCTTGATGTTACGCCAGTCGAATTTTTTCATAATCCCCTTCGTTATTCCCTTTTTCGATATTTTCCCCTATACTATGGGGACATAGCGCCATCATTCGACTCTATCCCTAATAATACATAGTTTGAAGGAGACTGTCATGGAGAAGCGATTGACCCGAACCGAAATGCTGTTTAGCCTCGGCTTCATATTCATGCTGATACTGGCTATGGGCGCCTTTTTTGTAGGCTTGAAGATCGGCTCTGACAAGACCGAAGCGAAGTACGTTCCCAGCAAGAAGCTGAATACGGAAGCTGCCGCCAAGGTCACCGCTTATGAGCAACAAGATCTCGTTTCCTTCTATCATACCGTATTTTTGCCTTATCGTGAATTTATGAACGAATGGGTCGCCGAAATCGACAGCATGAAGGCCGGGTTGACCGGGGACCCCGCATCCAAGCTGAAGGAATTGTCGTCGCTCGCGGACAAGCAGTACGAGGCCGCGTCCAAAGCCGTCGTCTCGAACGTCTCGCCGCTCCTCGTCGATGCGCAGACGAAAATCCTGAAGAGCTTGAAGCTCTACTCCCAAGCGATGGACCGCCATCGCAGCACGGCCGAAACCGGCGAATCCACCGCCGTGATTGCGGCAATCGGCAAGGACGTCTACTACCGCGAAGCGCTCGAGTTCTCGCTTCAATCGCAAGAAGACTATTACAGCGCCATGCTGAAGTGGAATGCCTCGATCGACCCGGATCTGCCTGAAGACTTCATCGCGCCGAAGCTTATGGAAATTGCCGACTGGAAGTCGCAGCCGCTGATCATCAAGAACAAGCTAGTCGCCGAAGAGCTCCACTCCCGCATGCTGCTGACCGCGTACTACCCGCAGGACTTGACGGCAAGGATCGACCAGTTCATCTCTTCCGGACAAGCCTCGAACATGAAGATCAAGACCGTATCCTCGATTATCGATCTATTGGTCAGCACGGATGCGGTCCGTACGGATGATTTTGTGAATTTCAAATCCAGGTACTATCAAGATGCCGTGCTGCCTCTGCTTCCGTTCTTCATCTCTTGAACTTGCAGCGGATGCCGATCAATCGTAACGAAAGCCCTGAATCAAGGCTGCAGCCGCGATTCCGCCGGACACATTGCGGAGCGCGCTGTAGCCTTTGTCATGCATGTAACGGCACGCATAGACGCTCCTAACGCCATGCGCGCACAGCATATACCACGCTTCGTCAGGCGGCAGCTCCTCCATACGGTCGGGGATGGTCTGCAGCGGCATATGCACGGTACCCGGCAGGTGATAGTATTCCCATTCCGGCAGCTCGCGAACATCAATGACGCGTTCCCGCGCGATATCGCCGTTCTTCAATCCTTCCAGCAACTGTTTTGCGCTAATATCGACCCATGACATCCTGCAAAATCGCCCCTTTTATACGCTAAATACGAACATTCAAGCCATCGATGCGCCAATCATAACGAAAATTTCACAAATCGGCAACGATGACGGATTGCTTCTTGACGCTGCTTTGCTATAAAATAGTAACATTACGATAGGGGGTTCTACTGTCATGTTTAAAGTTCTAGTATCGGATCCAATCAGCGACCTGGGCATTCAGCAGCTCGTCGATGCACAGGACGTCGCCGTCGATAAGAAGCCTGGACTCAGCGAAGACGAGCTCGTTCAGATCATTGGCGAATACGACGCTCTTCTCGTCCGCAGCCAGACGCGCGTCACGGCACGCATCATGGAAGCCGGCAAGCAACTGAAGGTCGTCGGACGCGCAGGGGTTGGCGTCGACAACATTGACCTCGCGGCAGCAACCGAACGCGGCATTATCGTTATTAACGCGCCTGACGGCAACACGATTACGACTTGCGAGCATACCTTTGCCATGATGATGGCCGTAGCACGCCACATCCCGCAAGCTTATATGAAGACGGTCGGCGGCGTATGGGATCGCAAGACGTTCCTTGGCGTCGAGCTGCGCAACAAGAAGCTCGGCGTTATGGGCATGGGCCGGATCGGCAGCGAAGTGGCTGCGCGCGCCAAAGCTTTCGGCATGGAGATTCTTGCTTATGACCCCTTCCTGACCGAAGAGCGTGCCGACAAGCTGGGCGTTAAGCTGTCCTCCGTCGAAGATATCGTACGCCATGCAGACTTCATGACGGTACACACGCCGCTCACGCCGGAAACGCGTCACATGATTTCCCGCGCGCAGTTCGAGATCATGAAGCCGGGCATGCGCATCGTGAACTGCGCCCGCGGCGGCATTATCGACGAGCAAGCCCTGATTGAAGCGATCGATCAAGGCATCGTCGCAGGCGCCGCATTTGACGTATTCGAGGTGGAGCCTCCTGCTGCGGACCATCCGTTCCTGACGCATCCGAAAGTTATCGTCACTCCTCACCTTGGCGCATCCACGGTAGAAGCGCAGGAGAACGTGGCAATCGACGTATCGGAGCAAGTGCTGCACATCCTGCGTGCGGAGCCGTTCAAGAACGCGGTCAACATGCCGCCGATCCCCGGCGACGTGCTGAACAAGCTCCAGCCGTACTTCACGCTCGGCGAGAAGCTCGGCAGCTTCATCGCGCAGCTCACGGAAGGCGCCGTCCAAGAAATTACGGTCAGCTATTCCGGCGACCTCGCAGATGTCGACACGCAGCCGCTGACCCGCTACATCGTTAAGGGCGTGCTGTCGCATCACCTCGGCTCGGATCAAGTCAACGTCGTCAACGCGATGCACCTGGCTAAGACGCGCGGCCTGAACATCGTCGTCAACCAATCGACGACGCATAAGGGCTTCACGAACCTCGTCACGGTCTCGCTCCGCACGAAGCAAGAGGAGCGCTTCGCGGCCGGCACGCTGCTGAACGGCTATGGCGCGCGGATCGTGCAGATCGACAAGTATCCGGTCGACGTCGCGCCGGAAGGCAACCTGCTCCTGATCAGCCATAACGATAAGCCGGGCATCATCGGCCGCGTCGGTACGCTGCTGGGCAATAACGACGTCAACATCGCCACGATGCAGGTCGGTCGTAAGCTCGTTGGCGGTGCCGCGATCATGGTCCTCACGGTCGACAAGGGCGTGCCGAAGGACGTCGTCGCGGAAGTGACGAAGATGTCCGATATTAATACGGCGAAGGAAATAATCGTAGTGTAAAAAGAGTGAATTGGGAAGAGGCTCCTGCTTTTGGCGGGAGCCTTTTGCTGTGAGGAGGAAACGTCTGGGGACGGCGCGTCGTTCCGGGATTTCGGTTCCGGTTGCTGTTGCGGCCAGGGAATTTTAATCGGAAGTCCAGAGGACATTCCCCGGCCGCAAAGGCAAACGCTAGCGCTCCTCCACCGAATTCCCTGCACGCTGCGCCGTCCTTCGGACGTTTACCTTCCGGGGAAGGGCGGCTCCCTTCGGAGCCTCTTCCCCCGGAAGGAAGTGCAAATAGACCGGCCCTGGATCGCTTGCGCTCCCCAGGGCCGGTCTTGTAACTTATTAGCGTAAATTTGTACCACTAATTTTCCGAGAATTCGGCCGTTCAACAAATTAGAGTCATTTCCTGCTACTATTTCGAGAGATTTTATTGATTAGTCAGATCGCATCGACAAATAGATGTACTTTTTGCCTCTACTCGCTACAGCACTCATTTTTCGGCCGAAATAGATGTACAATTTTACGTTATTTCAGTTGACGGGCCTCAATTACTGCGTCGGCACGTGGCGGCTGTCAGCCTCGAAGCGTTCCTGATCAGCAATGGCCGATCAAGCCCTCTTCGCGGTCACAAGCTGGCTTGCGCATTGTTTCACGACCAACAAGAATTGGTGCTAGGATTCGCGTTCTTCTATTTGGCTTCGACAGGAAGCAGCAGCGTGAATGCCGTGCCCTTCCCCAGCGTGCTGGCAGCTTCGATGGAGCCGCGGTGCGACTCGACGATGTTCTTGACGATCGCGAGCCCGAGGCCGGTACCTGTACTGTTGCCGCGCGTGCGGGCTTTATCGGCCTTGTAGAACCGTTCGAAGATGTACGGGATATCCTCGGCCGGAATGCCCTGCCCCTCGTCGCGAACGACCAACTTGACGCATTGCACGCCTCTTGCCATTGCAGACGAACCCTCCAGCGCGATCGCCGCGCCTTCGGGCGTGTGGCGAAGCGCGTTGTCGAGCAGGTTCGTTAACACTTGCTCCAGCCGATCCTCGTCGGCGGCCTCGAGCACGAGCTCATTGTCCTGCAGTTCGTAGCGCAGCTGAATGCCGCGCTCCTTGGCGTAGACGAGGAACTTGCGATGCACGCGCTTCACGAGTGCCGCGATATCGACGTGAGCATGCTTCATCTCCAGATGGCCGGCTTCCATGCGCGCCAGGTCGAGCAGGTCATTGACAAGGCGGCCCATGCGCAACGACTCGTCGTAGATCACCTGCGCCATCTCGGTCTGCTCTTCGGGAGATGCCGCAATATTATCGATCAACGCCTCGCTATAGCCCTGCAGCATGGAGAGCGGCGTGCGGATCTCATGCGATACATTGGCCACGAAATCTTTGCGCAGCTTGTCGAGGCGTACCTCCTCCGTCACGTTCCGCAGTACCGCTACAGCGCCGCGCACGCTATCCTTGGACATCAGCGGTGCCATGACGAGCGACCATACATCGTTGTGCGCCAATATTTTCCCCGTCTCGTCGCGTCCTTGCCTCAGCACGGAGCGGAACGTCTCCACGAGCGGTCCAGGGACGTCGCCGTACGGCTTCGCCCCGCCAACCGCCGCCTCCATCTCCCACTCGATATGGCGCCATTGCTCGATGATCTGATCGGCCTGCGGGTTCGTCTGGATGATTCTGCCGTTCGCATCGAAGGTTATGACTGCGTCCGCCATGCTGCGCAGGATGCTTGTTAGATGATCCTTCTCATGCTGCAGGTCGCGAATCAGCTTATCGACCTCGGCAGCCATGTGATTGAACGTGCCAGCCAGCTCGCCGATCTCGTCGGAGGACCGAATCGGCACGCGCGTCCGATACTCCCCTTGCGCGACCAGATCCGCGGCCTTCTTCATCTGCAGAAGAGGCTGCGAGATCTTGAACGATAGGAAGAACGCGAAGAACGTCGTCAGCGAGAAGCCGATCACGCCGGTGATGACGAAGAGCACCTTCACTTCATGCGCGTTCCGAAGCGCGACCATGTCGATATACTGCAGCAGGAACATGCCGAGCACGACCAGGACGACAGCAACGAGTACGATGATCGTCGCCCACAGCTTCCCTACGACGCTGCGCAAAAATCGGAACACCATCCTACTTCGGTACCTCGAGCTTGTAACCGACGCCCCACACGGTCGTAATCATTGCTGCCGCTTCGGGCGATACCTTGTTCAGCTTCTCGCGCAGCCGCTTGACATGGGTATCGACGGTGCGCAGGTCGCCGAAAAATTCGTAATTCCACACATCCTTCAGCAGGTCCTCGCGGGAAAATACTTTGTCCGGCGAGACCGCCAAATAGTGCAGCAGCTCGTATTCCTTCGGCGTCAGGCTGACCTCCTGGCCGCCTGCCGTGACGCGGTGCGCGTCATGCTCGATAACGAGGTTCGGGAATACGATATTGTTGCTGGTGCTCGCTTCCTTCGTCAGGAACGCGGTCGTGGAGGAGCGGCGCAGGATCGCCTTGACCCGATAGATGACCTCGCGCGGGCTGAACGGCTTGACGACGTAATCGTCTGCCCCGACCTCGAAGCCCTGTACGCGATTCATCTCTTCGCCCTTCGCTGTCAGCATGATCACGGGAGTTGCCTTGAATTGGCGCAGCCGCGAACATACTTCCACGCCGTCGATGCCGGGCAGCATGACATCCAGCAGGATCAGGTCGAAGTCGCCGGTCGTCGCCATGCGCAGCGCTTCCTCCCCGTCCTCCGCTTCCTCGATCGCGTAGCCTTCCTTCTCCAAGTACATCTTGAGCAGCCGGCGAATCCGTTCCTCGTCATCGACAACCAATATGCGGTGAATATGTTCCGTCATCTCGCACCAACTCTCCTTAATAGAGATAGTTCTAATTGTAACATTAACAATTTTCCAAAAGACCAGCTGTCAGCACCTCCAGCGTTTCCGAAGGAAACGCACATCGGAAGCATATGCTTAGGTTGGACGATAGTAGCAATTGAGGAGCGGAGTGTAGTCTAAGCTACATGAGCACCGGAAATTGCGCTAGCGTTCAAGATTCGATGCCGAATACGCTACTCGAGAAGCTTCGTGATCACAGCTGGTCCCTACACGCCGGCGTAGGAGTGTAGGCCGGAGATGATGAGATTAACCCCAATCAGCGTGAACATCACGACGACAAAACCGATCACCGCAAGCCATGCGGAAGGCTGACCCTGCCAGCCGCGCGACAGCCGAAGATGCAGGTATGCACTGTAGAATAACCAAGTGATGAGCGCCCACACTTCCTTCGGATCCCAACCCCAGAACCGTCCCCATGCTTGATGGGCCCAGATCATGGCGAAGATCAGCGCACCGAGCGTGAACACCGGGAAGCCGATCGCGATGGACCGGTATCCGATCTCGTCCAGGTCCTCCGGATCGATGCCGTCGAGCATCGGGTGGATAACGGCCCCGAGCGGCTTGCGCGCAATCAGGCGCATCAAGCCGTACAGCAGCGTACCGACGATAATCGACCATATGACCGTGTTCAGCTTCCGGCCTGCGTCGACGCCCTTCATCCAGGACGGCGCCTCAAAGAGCGGCTCCTTCATCCCTAGGAACGGCTGGAATGCGACGACTTCGCTATGCTGCGGCTTCACGATCGGCGGCATGGTGTAATCGACCGTGTCCTGCACGAGCGTCTCCACGCCCTGCTTGTCGATCTCAAGCTTCTCCTGCAGGAACGAGGCTTCGTAGCCCGCTCCGCGAAAAACGAATACGGTTACGATGAATGCGACGATAACAACGAGCACGTACAGCGTGAATTCCAGCCAACGCTGCGCCTTGCGGGCCGCGGCATGCGTGGCCTTGAAATCGATGACGCGCAGCAGATACATGAGCCCCGCAGCGAATCCGACCGCGAAGAAGGCTTCGCCCAATGCTGCGGTCGTGACGTGAACCTTCAGCCAGTTCGACTGCAAAGCCGGAATGAGCGGCTGTACCTCTTGCGGGAATACCGCAGCATAGGCCACGATGATAATCGTGAGCGGCAGCGCGAACATGCCGAGCAGCGCCGAACGATAGATGATGAAGACGATCGTGAACGCGATCATGATGGCCATGCCGAGGAACGTCATGAACTCATACATGTTGCTGGTCGGAATCTGTCCGCTGCCGGCCCAGCGCGTGAAGAAGAACGTCAAGTGCGCCGCGAGTCCGGCCGTCGATACGCCGAACGCGATCCGCGACCATTTGCGCAGATGCGCTACCGGGTCACGGCCGCTCCATTTCCGCCCCGCTACCGCGACGACATAGAATAAGAACGCGAAGCAGTATAAGAAGAATGCCGCCACGAAAGCGTCGCTGCTAAAATCGATTGCACTCACTTCTGATTCCCTCCATTATCAAGCAACTTCGGATCGATCTCAATGTTCATTCGGCGCAGGGCATGAGCCACGTCAGCCCGCATGCCGTACCAGTTCTTGTTCGTATGTGCTCCTAGCGTCAGAGCGCCAGCATCGATCCGAATCCAGATGCGTCGGTGCTGCCAATAGAAGCCCATGATAAGGCCGATCATCGATATCGCGGCGCCGATCCAGATGAACGGCATCGCGCGATTGACGCGCACGTTCAGGTAACTGACCGCGCCTTCGAATTCGATGCTGGACATGCCGTCCAGCTCGAACGCCAATCGGTCGGCATGCCCGGAGAGCGATTGATTGAGCAGGTCCTGTCCGAACCGATCCCGGTCCCTCGCGATCGGGAAGTAGATGAACTTGTCGCCGCCCTCCGTCAAGCCTGGTCCTTCGATGAGGAATAAGAATGCAGGCGCATTCGCATCCCGCGACTTGTTGGCCGGCTGCCCGTCCTGCAGCGTGAAGTCCAGGAAGCGGGTGAGCAGCGTCAGCTTGAACGGTCCCGCTTCGTACGACGTCGCCGGCTGCGCGATAGAGAGATTGATCGGGCCGTAGGACTCCCCTGTCGAACGGTCGACCAGCCGCGGGTTCACCTCGGACAGCCGCATCGTATTGTCGTAACCGACCTGATAAATATTGTAGCCGTCATAGACGAGCGGATCGTTCACGATAATCGCGTGCCGCTTGACCTCGCGCAGCTCCGGTTCGCCGACCGTGCCCGCGCAATTATCCGTGCATTCGTACAACGCGGCGGCCGTCTCGTACTTTTTGACCCGACTCGTGCCCTTCAGCTTGTCCGGCAGTTCCGCGTCCTCGTAATAATCGATCGTGAACGCTTCGTTCTTCACGTAGAGATTCGTGTTCGGAATGCGAACCGTATCGCCGACTTGCACACCGATATATTCTTCCAGCTTCAGGCTGGGAATCGTGCCCGCGAGCACGGCCAACAAGAAGACGATAAGACCGATATGATTAATGTACGGGCCCCACCGGCTGAAGCGATTCTTCTCGGCCAATAACGCGGCGCCGTCCTGATGGACGCGGTACCGCTTGCGTGCCAGTTCCTGGCCGAACCGCTGCGTCCACGCTTCCGGATCCTCTTCGATGTCAGACGCATACACAACCTTCTGACGCTTCAAGAACTGCAGATGCTTGCGGATCTGCTGTTTGCTGAGGGCCCGATAGAGCGGGAGCACCCGGTCCAGGCTGCATACGACTAGCGAGGTGCCGATCATGACGAGGAGCGTAATGAACCACCAAGACTCGTAGGTGTGCGACAAGCCCAGCTTGTAATACAGCTCGCCTGTCCAGCCATATGTACGCTTGTAGTAGTCGGGGTCATCGAAGTTGACGAACTGCGTCTCTTGCTTATAGATGGTGCCGAGTGCCGACGCCATCAGCGTGATCACGATGAGCCATACGGCGATTTTGACGGAGGAGAAAAAGTTCCACACGCGATCGATCAGGCTCGGATTCGCCTTCTGCGACCGTCTCGCCACGCCGTCATATCGCATCTCAAGCGGCTCGTTAGCCGCTTCGTCCTCGCCGAGCGGCTTGCCGCACGATTCGCACAGCACGGTTCCCACATGATTCTGATGGCCGCAGTCGCATTTGGTGTTGACAAACAATGCGGGAGCCTCCTTTCCCTACTGCGCTATCCTTGCAGCAATCTCTCGATTCGTTGTTCGATGTCATCGGCCGTCATGCCGCCGACATAGATGTCCATGATCGTCCCGTCCGGCTGGATGAAGAACGTCGTCGGATAAGAGCGCAGACCGTATTGCTTCTCCACGATGCGATTCTTGTCCCGGAGTATCGTATAATCCAGGTCGAATCGCTGCAGGAAGCTGTTCACGGTTAAGTCGTCCTCGCTCAGATTGATGGCAAGCACCTCGAGGCCTTGCCCCTTCCACTTGTTGTACTGCTCTTGAAATGCCGGCATCTCCGCCACGCATGGCGGACAGAAGCTCCCCCAGAAATTAATGACGATCGGTTTGCCTCTGTAATCGCTCAATTCATGTACGGCACCGTCAACGCCTGCCAGCTCGAAGGCCGGCGGCTTGCCCCCGACTTCCGGCACGCCCCCTGTGGACGCAAACAACGTCTTGCCGATGGCATAACCGCCTAGCAGCAAGACGCCGATCAGGATGGCAATTTGGACGGTTCTGCGCGATGTACCCTTCACATGACCACCACCTGTAATTGAACTAACCTCTATTATAGCGAAACGTGCGGATGTTTAGCTTTCGACACGCCTCACTTTTTATGAACATTATGTGACTTTCGCGCTTCGTTCAGCAGGCCCTGCACTTCCTTCGGATCGAGCGGGCGGAACTTGCCTCTAGCCAAGCCGTGCAGCGTCAGATCGCCGAACTTGACTCTTCTCAGACGCGTTACGGGATGTCCGATCGCTTCGAACATGCGACGGACTTGGCGGTTGCGTCCTTCATGGATCGTGATGGAGATCGTCGCCTGCTTGCTGTCCGGATCGACGTCGTGGTAATCCACCTCGGCAGGGGCGGTCATCCCGTCCTCAAGCTGAATGCCCTTCGCGAGCTTCTCGAGCGCCGTGCCGTGCGGCACGCCCTTGACCGTCGCATGATAAGTCTTCGGTACATGATGGCTCGGATGCGTCAGCATGTTGGCGAATTCGCCGTCATTGGTGAGCAGCAGCAATCCCTCTGTATCGTAATCGAGCCGGCCGACCGGGTAGACACGTTCCTTCACACCGGGAAGGAAGTCCGACACGACCTTGCGGCCCTGCGGGTCCTTGGCGCTCGTGATGACGCCCTTCGGCTTGTGAAGCATATAGTACAGCTTCGACTCGCGCTTGATCGGCCTTCCCGCTACCTTGATCACGTCGGCTGACGGGTCAGCCTTGGCGCCCAGCGTCGTAACCTTCTCGCCGTTCACCTCTACTTGCCCGGAGAGAATCAGCTCCTCGCATTTGCGGCGGGAAGCGACACCGGCCTGTGCTAATATTTTCTGTAAACGTTCCATGGTTTCACCTCATTATTCATCATAACCATCCATGTCCGAATTCACAAGCAGCGACGTGCAAAGAGCCGTCTCCCCTGGGGGAAACGGCTCGATTCGAACGGTTCGACGAGACGGCTTAGCCGAAAACAAGCAAGCAGACCATGATGGCGGCGACGAAGCCGACCAAGTCCGAGAATAGGCCGACCTTCAGCGCGTAGCGCGTCCGGCGAACGCCGATCGCTCCAAAGTAGACCGTCAGCACATACAGCGTCGTATCCGTGCTGCCTTGAATGGTCGAGGCGATGCGGCCGATCATCGAATCGGGCCCGTACTCCTTGATCAGATCCGTCGTGAATGCGAGCGACCCCGCGCCGGTGATCGGGCGGAGCAGGCCGAGCGGCATCACCTCGCTCGGCACGCCGAACCAATCGAACAGCGGCCGAAGCGCATGCAGGATCACATCCATCGCGCCGGATGCGCGGAACATGCTGATGGCCACCATCATGCCGACGAGATGCGGAATCAATTCGACTGCCGTTCCGAAGCCGTCCTTGGCCCCGAGCACGAACGATTCATAGACCGGCACCTTGCGGAATGCGGCATAGAGCGGAATGAATGCAATAATGGCAGGAATCATCCAAGTGGACAGCAGGGTAATCGCTTCGTACACCCCGCATCACCCGCTTCCCGATGCCGACTGCCCGGCCGCAGCCGCGGAAGCCGCAGGCGGTCCGGAATGGATCGGCGGCTTGCGCAGCGCACGATGGCGGTACCAACGGTCCGCCAGCAGAGCGGCTGCCGTCGCGATTGCGGTCGCGACGATCGTCGTACCGACGATCTCGGCCGGATGGGCGGAGTCGAAGTTCATGCGAATGGCAATGAGCGTCGTCGGCACCAGCGTGATGCTGGCTGTATTAATGGCTAGCAGCGTGCACATCGCCGGGGTGGCGGTTTCCTTGTCCGGGTTCAGCTTCTGCAGCTCCTGCATGGCCTTGATCCCCATCGGCGTCGCTGCGTTGCCGAGTCCGAGCAGGTTCGCGCTCATGTTCGACATGATGTAACCGATGGCGGGATGATTCTTCGGCACATCCGGGAACAGCAGCCGTACGAGCGGGCCGAGCAGGACGGCTACCTTGCGCAGCAGCCCCGCGTCCTCGCCGATCCGCATCAAGCCCATCCAGAATACGAGGATGCTGATGAGGCCGAAGCATACGGTCACGCCTGTCTTGGCACCGTCGAAGGCCGCCTCGGTAATCGCGTCCATTCTGCCCGTCATTGCGGCCGTTACGAAGCTTGCCGCGATCATGAGCAGCCAGATCCAGTTGACCATGCGTTAGCTCCCCCTTCCGCCGAACAACGACAGCATCGTCAAGCGCCATGCTTCCGCCATGCCCATCGATTTGCCTGCATCGCCGACCCTCGCGATCGCCGCGCGGTCTGCCGCCTGCGAACCTTCCTGCTCCTCCGAAGGAGCGGGAGGAACGGCTTCCAGCGGCACATTCCCGATGAGGGAATCATCCAAATAATATTCCAGTCGCCCGGCGTCGCCCAGCGCATAGCGAATATCGTCGATCGGCAGCTTCACCAGACGCGTGCGCAGCTTCGCTCGCTCGCCCTTCGCGAGCGGATAGCGCAGCCCACCTGCGGTCTTGAGCGCGTACCCCGCGATCGGCTGCCCCTCGTGCGCCACGATCTCGAGCGGATAATGCGCGAAGCCCCAGTCGAGCAGCCTGCGGTGATCGACCCAGTCGTCACCGTCATTGATCGTGACGGCCGCGAGCTGTTGCCCGTCCCGCGTCGCAGAGCTGACCAGGCAGCGCTTGGCCAGCTTGGTGTAGCCGGTCTTCACGCCGTCAGCCCCTTCGTAGAGCGACAGCATCTTGTTCTTGTTCGACCATTTATAATCCCATGCTTCATTCGGATTGGGCACCGTCTTTACGCGCGTCTTCACGATATCGCGGAAGGTCGCATTGCGCAGCGCGTAAGCGGTCATCTTCGCCAGATCGTTAGCGGAAGAATAGTGCTTGTCATGATCAAGGCCATGCGGGTTCATAAAATGCGTATGCGTCAGCCCCATCATTTCGGCCTTCTCGTTCATCAGATGGACGAAGCCTTCCTCCGAACCGCCCACATGCTCCGCGATCGCGGTTGCGGCATCGTTGCCGGAGCGCAGCATAAGTCCGTACAGCAGATGATTCAGGCTCATCTCCTCGCCGACGCGCAGGTAGATCGAAGACCCTTCCTTGCCGGCCGCACGCTTGCTTACCTTGACCGTATCCGACAGCCTGCCATGCTCAATCGCTACGATCGCTGTCATGATCTTCGTCAGACTTGCGATACGCATCCGTTCGTTGCCTCTGCTGCTGTAGAGCAGCCTGCCCGATTCGACATCGATCAGTGCCGCTGCCCTCGCATTCGTCGAGATCGGAGGCGGCGCCGCCGAGATCTGTGCTGCGGGCCATGACGCTGCCAGCAGCGTCATCAGCAGGAGTACCGGAACGATCCGTATTGTGCGAGACTTCATTCAAGCGACCTCCTTCGATCTGCCCGGCCTTAAGGCCGCGCGACGGCGCGGCGGCAAACGGCCGAGTCTTGTACATCTTATGAACCGGACGAGCGGGATATGTCCAAGCTGAACGTGCGTGAACATAAAAAAACTGCCCGATAAGGGGCAGTCTTGCGAAGCATTGGAGTGCAAGCCGCGTGCTGCGATCAAGCAGACAAACGGCTAAATGAGGTTTCCGGACTTGTTCGTAGTCGTCGTCCCTGCAGCCGTACCGCCTGTATGATCGGTAGTCGTGCTGCCCGAAAATATGATTCCGGCATTCGTTCCGGCCGTTGTGCCCGTCGTTGCAGTCGTTGTCGATGCGCCCGCGTTGCCGCCCTTCATCATCGACTGCAGCTTGTCGATCACCTTCGGTGCGGAATCGATCATGCGCTCCCATAGATGCGTCTGGTTGTCGAGCGAGACGATTTTGACGCCATGGCTGCCGACGACCAAGAACGCGATCGGCGTAATCGATACCCCGCCGCCGCTGCCGCCGCCGAACGGAAGCGCTACTTCCGCGTTGTGATGGTCGACCGATGCGCTGTGCGAATCCGACGAGCCGTCCAAGCGGATGTCACTGCCCCCTGCTACGAAGCCAAAGCCCACCTTGGAGATCGGCATAATGACGCTGCCGTCCGGTGTTTGAACGGGATCGCCGACGATCGTGTTGACGTCGACCATTCCTTTGATGCTCTCCATTGCGGTTTCCATAAGTCCCTGAATCGGGTGTTCGTGTTCCATTTGCTTTCATCCTCCTTCATCGAATAAGGATAGTTTTGCGGTTATAGGTTGCCCGTGCGCGTTGAATTTATCCGCTAAGCGTTGCGGGGCTCAGCCTTCACTTTCTTCAGCAGCTCCAGCCAGCCTTGCAAGCCGCCCTTCACTTTGAGGATCCGCCCGAACAATCTTATTCCGGCAAGCATGACATGGATCGTCCTAATTTTTGCGGTGCACGTCAAGGTCGTCTCGAATACGGATCGATTGAATTGGGGGGACACTTCCATATGCGGGTTCGCACGCAGACGGACGAGCTGCGACAGCACGCCTGTCGCGGCCGTCTTCACCGACCACGCGAGTCCTGTCGCCATCGCCGTCGAGACGGCATCCCCCGTTCCGACCGCTGTCGACCACCGCCAATTCGTCAATTTCACCCTTGATAAAAGATGCTTCGTTAGGCCGGACAGATCGCGCGTGAACCGGAGAATGTCCATCAATCGATCGAAGAAGCGCTCGACCGCATTCTTGTCGATTTCGGCCTCCGTCTCATTGACGCCGATGACCGGCCCCTCTGTCTTCGCCTTTAGCTTCAGCTCTCGATTCTCGAACAAGAGCACCGGCACATTCACATGATAGCGCAGCATTCCGAATAACGCGGTCACGTCGAATTCGGCATTGTCGTCCGCACCTTTCCGCGTGACGATCCCCGCAATCACGATATGCGAGCTGCCGACCGCAACGAGCAAGAGCAGCAGCAGCGCTGCCGCCAGCCACCACCCGATCGCAAATTCATTCATTCTGGTTCACGCTCCCTATCGACGGTAACATTACCTGCGACTGCCTCCGTATAGTATGACCGACATGCCGTTTCTCATGCCCGCTTCAGTGGGTAATGAACAGACAAAGAGCTGCCGGGCATAGAACGCCAGGCAGCTCTCGCATTATCCTATTGATTAGGAATGGATTAAGGCTCTTTGAATTCGTCGATCGTGATCTGAACGCTATCCAGCTTCTCGAACAGCATCTGCGTCTGCTCCTCGAGCAGCGCCTGCTCGTCCACCGCACTCGGCTCAGGCAGCGCATCGATCGCCGCCAGGCCGAAATAGTCGAGGAACGACTTCGTCGTGCCGTACAGAATCGGCCGACCGATCGCTTCCGCCCGGCCAACCTCTTCGATCAGATCCTTATTCACCAGCGATGCCAAGGCACGCTCGCTCTTCACGCCGCGGATCTCTTCGATCTCGACCCGCGTGATCGGCTGGCGATATGCGATGATCGACAGCGTCTCAAGCGCCGCCTGTGACAGGCTCTGCCTGCCCGGCGTGAATGCCATCCGTTCGAAGTACAGCGCATGCTCGGGAAGCGTCGTCAGCCGATAACCGCCGGCAACCTCCGCGATTCGGAGACCGCGCTTACCGCGCTTCAGATCCGCCTTCATCGCGTCGATCGCCTCGCGCACGATCGTAGTGTCCTGCTCGGTAATTTCGGCCAACTGCTTGGCGCTGATGCCTTCGTCGCCCGCCATGAACAGCAGACCTTCAATAATCGATTTCAAGGCTGGAAAGTTCACCGTCTTCCGTTACCCCTTTCCAATGAATGACGATATCGTCGAACAATCGGTTCTGGAAGCATTGAATATGCTTCATCTTCATCAGCTCCAGAATGGCCAGGAACGTGACGACGATCTCTTGGCGGTCCATCTCCTGGCGTATCAGACGCGAGAACCGAACCATCTGGTTGTCCCTCAGCAATTCGACGATATCGCGTATCCGATCCTTGACCGATATCTCGTCCCGCCTGACCGTGGACACGATATTCCGTCTCGCGGCCTTGCGCAGGGCCTTCTGGAACGCCGCGATCAGATCGTTCACGTGCAACCCCTTGACCGGATTCTCCGGCACGCTGGGCAAGAAGGGCGTCAGGTCCTCCGGCTCCTTCGTGAACACGAGGCCGCGATCGGTCTCCAATTCACGGAGCTGCTCGGCGATCTGCTTGAACTTGCGATATTCGACGAGCTTCTGAATGAGCTCGTCCCGCGGATCGAGCCCGTCGTCTCCCCACTCGTCGTAATAATCGTCCTCCACGATCGGCGGCTTGGGCAGCAGCTGCTTGCTCTTCATCGCCAGCAGCGTAGCGGCCATGACGAGAAATTCGCTCGTGATGTCCAGCTCAAGCTCCTGCATGGCGCGCAAGTAAGCCACGTATTGATCCGTAATCTCGCTCACCGAGATTTCGTGGATATCGATTTCCGCTTTGTCGATCAGATGGAGCAGCAGGTCAAGCGGCCCTTCGAACGACTCCAGCTTGTAGTGCACGGTCACTTGACTTACCTCCCGGTGTGTACGATCAGCCTTGCAGCGTGCGAGTCAGGTTGGCCATCTCGATTGCGGTGGCTGCTGCCTCCCAACCCTTATTCCCTGCCTTCGTTCCGGCACGCTCGACAGCCTGCTCGATCGAATCGGTCGTCAGCACGCCGAAGATCGTCGGCACGCCTGTCTTCAGCGAGATTGCGGACACGCCCTTAGCGACTTCGCTGCAGACGTAGTCGAAATGCGGCGTCGATCCCCGAATGACGGCGCCGAGCGTAATGACGGCGTCGTATTTGCCGCTCTCGGCCATCTTCTGCGCGATCAGCGGAATTTCGAAGGCGCCGGGTACCCAAGCGACTTCAACCTCGGATTCCAGCGCGCCATGGCGCTTCAAGGCGTCCAAGGCGCCGCCCAGCAGCTTGCCCGTGATGAATTCGTTGAACCGTCCGACGACGATGCCGTATTTCAAGCCTTGGGATACTAAATGACCTTCGTAATATTTAGTCATGGTAGGAACATCCTTTCGTATGTGGGTTATTAGGTTATAGCATATAGAATAAGCGGGCAGCCGATCCGTGATTACTCATCGAACTTGAGCATATGGCCCAGCTTCTCTTGCTTCGTGTGAAGATAATTCGTATTATCTTCGTTCTCTTTCATCTGCAGTGGAACCCGCTCGACGACCTCGATGCCGTAGCCTTCCAGCCCTTTGATCTTGCGCGGATTATTCGTCAAGAGCCGCATCTGGCGAACGCCGAGATCCTTCAGAATCTGAGCGCCGATGCCGTATTCCCGCAAATCCGGGGCGAATCCCAATTTAATATTCGCGTCCACCGTGTCGAATCCCTGCTCCTGCAGCGCATATGCCTTCAATTTGTTGATCAGGCCAATGCCGCGTCCTTCCTGCCTCATGTAGAGCAGGACGCCGCCCCCGGCTTCGTCAATCTGCCGGAGCGCCGCTTCGAGCTGCGGTCCGCAGTCGCAGCGGTGCGAATGGAACACGTCTCCGGTCAAGCATTCGCTATGCACGCGGACCAGGACCGGTTTCCGCTCGTCGATCTGTCCTCTGACCAGCGCGACGTGCTCCTTACCGTCTACTTCGTTCGTATACGCGATTGCGCGGAACGTGCCGAAGTCTGTCGGCATCTTCACCTCCACGACCCGTTCGACCAGCTTCTCCTTCTCGTTGCGATAATGGATCAGATCGCGGATCGTGATCAGCTTCAGACCGTGCTTCTTGCGGAATTCCAGCAGATCGGGCAGACGGGACATGGTGCCGTCCTCGTTGATGATCTCGCAGATGACCGCTGCCGGGTAAGAGCCGCACATCCTGGCAAGGTCGATCGCCGCCTCCGTATGGCCCGCGCGGCGAAGGACGCCCCCCTTTTTCGCGATGAGCGGGAAGATGTGGCCGGGTCTGCGGAAATCCGCGGGCTTCGTCTGCGGGTTAATCAATGCGCGCACCGTCTGCGAGCGTTCGAATGCGGAAATGCCCGTCGTCGTCGAAATGTGGTCCACGGATACCGTGAACGCCGTGCCGTGGTAATCGGTGTTGTGATTCACCATCGGCGGCAGATCCAGCTGCTCTGCGCGCTCCTGCGTGATCGGCACGCATACGAGGCCTCTCGCCTCGCTGATCATGAAGTTAATGATCTCGGGCGTCGTCTTATCGGCAAGCGCGATGAGGTCGCCCTCATTCTCGCGGTCCTCATCGTCCACGACGATGATGGCCTTCCCGAGGATCAGATCATAGATCGCATCCTCGATCGCGTCGAACGGCTGTTGTTCAGGTTGCATGCTTCTTCCCTCCAATTCGCTATCTCTGTTATCGCAGCACGTATTTACATGAAGCCGTTATCGGCCAAGAATGCTGCTGTCATGCCGCCTGTCGAAGGGCCGGCCGGCTTGTCGTCCCCTGATCGCGGCCCGTAACGCAGCAAGTGCTCGATATACTTGCCGAGAATGTCGCATTCCACGTTCACGGAGTCGCCGGGCTTCTTGTACTGCAGCGCCGTCTCCTTCAAGGTGTGCGGAATGATCGCGACGCCGAACGAAGCCTCGTCCGCGTGCGCCACCGTCAAGCTGATCCCGTCGATCGTAACGGAGCCCTGCGGCACGACATAACGCATCAACTGGGGCTCCTGCAGCCGGAAGGCAAACCGTACGGCATTCCCTTCCGACTCCCTCGACAGGATGATGCCGATCCCATCCGCATGGCCCTGCACGATGTGTCCGCCGAATCTTCCGCCGGCCGCCATCGCGCGCTCCAAGTTCAGCTTGCTCCCCGGCGTCAAATCCTTCAGATTCGTATGCCGGTAAGTCTGCGGCGTCACGTCCACGCTGAACGACCGCATGTCGAAGCTCGTGACGGTCAAGCATACGCCGTTGACCGCAATGCTGTCGCCCAGCTTGACGCCATCCAATATGCGCTCCGCTTCGATCTGCAGAACCATCGATTCGCCCTGCTTGCCTGCCCGCCGAAGCGCGCCGATCTCTTCAATGAGTCCGGTAAACATCTTGCTATTCACCTCCGTATACAGGGTAGCCGGTTACGCACCAATCGCTGCCGTACATCTCGACTGCCAAGCGATCGAATCGAATGGCATCCGCCATCCGGTCGAATCCGCCGAAGTCGAACAGACCGGGGCCGCTGCCGCCGATCACCTTGGCAGCGTAGAAGATCATCGCCTTGTCGATCAGCTTAGCCTCCAGCATGGCGCCGTTCAGGCGGCCTCCTCCCTCGAGGAGGATCGAAGCGATCTCGCGTTCGCCGAGCTGCTTCATGGCATTGTTCAGATCGACATGGCTGCCGTCTCCGCATAGGAGAACCTCAACCCCCTGCGCCTCCAGCTCGCTGCGCCGGGAAGCATCGGCCGCTTCCGTCGCCAGCACGATGGTCGGCGCTTGCCGATCGCTGAACAACCGCAGGCCTGTCGGCAGCCGCAGCCTCGAATCGACGACGATCCGGACCGGATGCAGCCCCGGTACGGGGAGACGAGTGGTCAGCGACGGATCGTCCGCAGCGGCCGTATCCGCACCGATCATGATCGCATCATGCCGGTGTCGCAGCGCATGGACGGCCTCCCTCGCTTCCTCCGACGTGATCCAGCGGCTGTCGCCTGTCTTCGCCGCCAGCCGGCCGTCCAGCGTCGAGGCGGATTTCAGCGTCACGAAGGGCAAGCCGGTCGTAATATACTTCTCGAAAGCTTCATTCAATAAGCGTGATTCCTGTTCCATAATGCCGGCTTCCACCTCGATGCCTGCCGCGCGCAGCTTCGCGATGCCCGTGCCCGACACCCTCGGATTCGGATCCAATGCCGCGACCACGACACGCGCCACCTTCGATGCGATCAGGCGATCGGCACAGGGCGGCGTCTTGCCGTAGTGGCTGCACGGCTCCAGCGTGACGTAGGCGGTTGCGCCCTCCGCGGCTTCGCCGGCCATGGATAGCGCGTGAACCTCCGCATGGCCGCTTCCCCGCTTCAGATGCGAGCCGATGCCGACGATTCGTCCTTCCTTGACGATCACGCAGCCGACGACCGGATTGATGCCGGTCTGCCCTTGCGCCTTGGCAGCAACGTCGATGGCGAGTCGCATATAATAGGCATCATTGATCGCCTCGATCAATGCAAAAACCCCCCTCGGAATCGTTCCTTAGGGGGCGAAAGCTCAGATACGGTTCTAGGGCGGCAACTTCAAACAAGCCTGCAGCCTTTGTATGTGAAAAAATGTACAAAGGAAGCCTGCCGTCAGCCGGTCCGTCGATCCGTTCCTTCTCCCATCCAGACTATACTGTCGGCTCCGGAATTGCACCGGATCCACCGCGTTGCGCGAATCATGCTCATGCGCGCTGCGGGTCACGGACTGACGTATGGCGGCCTGTTAATATGGCCTGCGCAACACGATCACCGCCGGTAGGGAATTTCACCCTGCCCCGAAGGATAACGAATGATGATTACCTGTTAACTTGTATGAAATCGTACCATCGCCGATGTCAAAATGCAAGGATTTATCACATTGACAAAACGCGCCCCCTCTGCTACGAAGGGACGCGTTGTTGTGAGGAAGTTGGGTAAAATAATGAATAGATGCAATTTCTACCACTAATTTTAAATAATACAGCTCATTTAAGTAATTAACGTAAAATAGTACCGCTATTCCAGTGAATCACAGTTTTTCCCCGCGAAATCACCGAAAATAGATGTACCTTTTACCGTTAAACGAGTCAGAACCGATATTCATTACTATTAGTGGCAGTTTTCTACACTATTCATATCCGCAATCGTACTTCACGTTCCGATTAGGACTCTACGACTTCAACCTTTTCCATAACGTCGCGTCCGCCGAATGCATCAACGTGCTCCATGCCCTTGACGACCTTGCCGAATACCGTATGGCCGCCGTCGAGATGCGGCTGCGGCTGGTAGCAGATGTAGAATTGGCTGCCGCCTGTATTGCGACCTGCGTGCGCCATTGCAAGCGTCCCGCGCTCGTGCTTGTTCGGGTTGATCTCGCAGTTGATCGTGTAGCCTGGTCCGCCCGTGCCGGAACCGTTCGGGCAGCCGCCTTGCGCGACGAAGCCCGGAATGACGCGGTGGAAGTTCAAGCCGTTATAGAAGCCTTCATTCGCCAGCTTCTCGAAGTTCGCTACCGTATTCGGTGCATCGTTATCGAACAGGTCGATGAGGATCTCTGCCCCGTTTTTCATTTTGATCTTTGCTTGTTTTGCCATGACGTGTAGTTCAGCTCCTTGCCATTTTTTACTCATGATACTACAATCTTTGCAAGAGCGCAAAAAAGTACGGTTGCCAGCATCCCAAGAATCACGTTACGTGAAGCGCCAATCGCCGAAGGAGTGATCTTCATGCTGCAACGCTTGCGCGCATTCCGGCGCAAGGATCGGATGCTGCCCGTCCGTCCGCCCGAACAATGGATCGAGAACAAACGGCACTTCTGGGAAGGCATTATCCTGCTCCTGCTGATCGGCCTCATCACTTTGGAGTTTCCCGGGGAACATTCCATGCTCGAGCGCCTGTTTCTCTGGCTGGGCATTCCACTGTATTCGAATTCGCGCGAGGAGACCGGCTGGCACTTTGCCGGCATTCTCGCCATTATCGGATTCTTCTATGCATTCGTCAGCCTGCTCAGCTCCGTCTCGCGTCACCGCTTCCTGCTCTTCATGGCCGCTGCCCTGCTGCTCAACTACGCGCCAGACGCCCTCTTGAACCTCTACCAGCGGACGTTGGCACCCGGCGTATATGCGGTGCACATGCGCGATAATGCCGCATACTGCAACTACAAGCTGAAGGACGAGCGAATCAGCGGCGACTGCACGATCCAATTAACGAATCGCGGCGGCGATCGCCTCGAGTTGTACGCAACGGTGATGCATCGTACGTTCAGCAAGCGCGCCGGCATACCGAGAATGCCGGATATTCCGGTGAAGGAGCGGGTTACGCTTCATCCTCGGCAGACGACCGTAGTCAACCTCCAGCTTGACCATCCAATACCCGGATGGGAAGATGACGGCGGAAGCGGCACATCGTACAAGATTAAGCTGTCGGATGGTAGGCGAGACCGAATCTTCTAAACAACGCATAGAGGGCTGTGATGCCCCGCGCCTTTAA
>JAEWJS010000132.1 GCA_023386495.1 Bacillota bacterium
GCACTCCATCAGGTCCGCTCGACTTGCATGTATTAGGCACGCCGCCAGCGTTCGTCCTGAGCCAGGATCAAACTCTCCATTAAAGTTGAGTCGATATAGCTCATTACTTGTATTGCTTTTCTAACGACCCGAGGATCGTTAGGGCAGTTCGCTCGTTGTTCAGTTTTCAAGGAACAATTGCTTGTGTTGCTTGGTCTTTCGTGCCGCCAACCTCTCAGCGGCGACTTTATTAATATATCACAGGTGCCTATTCGATTGCAAGTTCTTTTTTTCTTACCTTTCAAAAACTTATGCAATCAACCAAAAAGGACCGTGTATATTACCAGTGCCCGTAAGGCACAAGGAGTAATATAGCACAGTCCATTCTGTTCGGTCAAGGATCACGGCTGTTATCGCTGGATGATCGATTCGATATGCAATTGCCGTTCGGTCGTCAAATTGATGATCGAACCGTTCACCGATACCCACGGCCTGGTTGGGTTGTTCCTGTCCGTGAACACAATCTCGCCGATCCGGTTATCGCTCAGCCGTACAATGATGCCATTGTGGAATTGCGTCGTCTTCTCGATGAATACCCGAACATAGCTGGGATCCAGCTTGCCGAACGATTCCTTCTGAAGCTGCTCGAGCACAAGGTAAGGCGATACGGCTCTGCGATAAGACCGCTTCAGCGTCATGGCATGGAAGATATCCGCTACCGCTACGATTCTCGCATACGGATGAATCTTATCGCCGGCAATACCGAGCGGGTAGCCGCTGCCGTCAATCTTCTCATGATGCTGCAGAGCGGTCAGCTTAACCCCTTCGTTAATCGCGGGCACGTTCTTCAAGAGATTGTAGCCCTGAACCGTATGGTTCTTCATCTCATCGGCTTCCGCTGCCGTCAGCGCCGTCGGCTTGAACAGAATGGCCTGGTCGACCCGGATATTGCCGACATCGTGGAACAGGCCAGCCAGCGCTACCGGAATCCAATCCTTCTGCGGGAATAGATTCCATTGTGCCAGCTGATAGGATGTCAGTGCGCACAGCACGCTGTTATGGTACATATAATCGTTATCCGCTATGCTGCGAGGCGCGAATGTCAGTACGTTATACTGCCGAATATGCCGTAGCAGCGCTTCCAACTGCATCCGAATCTCCAAGATCGGGAATCCGATTCCGGAAGTGTTCGTCGTGTAGATTCGCTTGAGCAGCGTATACAGCCTGTCGTACTCGACCTCAAGCTGATTGCTCGGTTTCGGTTCCCTGTCGTCCCCAGACTTGGTGTCTTGGGCATCGTCGGGAGCACCTTCACGCGGTTCGATCTCCACATGGCTGATTAGAAAAGCCTGCAGAATCTCATATTCCCGAGGCGTAACGACACGTCCCTTATGAAACAGAACGCCGCCTAGTCCCGTAACCACGTCTTGCGCGATTCGATCCCCTAATTTCACCTGTGACATTGCGACCGATGGCATGGCCGACTTTCCCTCCCATGTTAACGCAGGTATGGCTTTAATCGGAATCAGTGCCTCCTTCCGAAGGCACTGACCTCACACTATTCTTCAGCAGTCGGTTCTGCTTCTTCGTCCAGTTCTTCGGTATCCTCGCTGCGGCTGACTCGCGTAACCGTCGCAACGGAATCCTCATCCCGAATATTAATCAGCTTCACGCCCTGCGTATTGCGGCCCATCGTCGATATGCCTGCCATGCTTGTGCGGATCATCGTGCCCAGCGAAGTCATGATCATCAGATCTTCTTCGTCGCTGACGACCTTGAGGCCTGCGATCGCGCCGTTCTTCTCCGTTACGTTGAGCGTCTTGATGCCCTTGCCCCCACGGCTCTGCGTACGGTACTCGCTGACTGGTGTCCGCTTGCCGTAGCCCTTAGCCGTAACGATCAAGACATCCTGCTCCGGATCAACGATATCCATATCGATCAGAACGTCGTCGTCTTCCAATTGAATGCCTTTCACGCCTGTCGCGGAGCGGCCCATCGAACGCACATCGCTTTCCGGGAATCGGATCGACATGCCCTGGCTCGTCCCCATAATGATCTCGCGCTGTCCATCCGTCAGCTTCACGCTGATCAGATCGTCATCCTCGCGCAGATGAATCGCGATCAAGCCGACCTTGCGAATATTCGCGTAATCGTCGAGCGGCGTCTTCTTCACGATACCCTGCCGGGTTGCGAAGAACAAATATTGTTCCGGATCGAAAGTCTCTACCGGGATGACCGCATTGACGGTCTCGCCTTGCTCGATCTGGATCAGGTTAATGATCGGCGTTCCGCGGGCGGTACGGCTGAGATCCGGGATCTCATACGCCTTCAGGCGGTACACCTTGCCCTTATCCGTGAAGAACAGCAAGTAATGATGCGTATTGGAGATGAACAGATGCTCGACGAAATCGTCGTTCTTCGTATCCATGCCCATGACGCCGCGACCGCCGCGCTTCTGGCTCCGATAAGTCGTCACCGGAAGACGCTTCACGTAGCCGCTGTGCGTGATCGTGATGATGACATCCTCGCGAGGAATCAGGTCCTCGTCCAAGATCTCGTCGTCGCTCATCGTAATCTCCGTGCGGCGCTCGTCGCCGTACTTCGCCTTCATCTCTTCCAGCTCATCGCTGATGATCTGAAGCACCAGCTGCTCGTCTGCGAGAATCGCCTTGTATTCGGCGATCTTCTGAAGCAGCTCGGCATATTCGGCTTCGATCTTCTCGCGTTCCAAGCCGGTCAGACGCTGGAGACGCATGTCCAGAATCGCCTGCGCTTGATCGAGGCTCAGCGCGAACCGCGAAATCAAGCCCTCTCGCGCTTCATCGGTCGTGCGGGAACCGCGGATCAACGCGATGACTTCATCCAGATGATCGAGCGCGATTCGCAAGCCTTCGAGAATGTGAGCGCGCGCTTCGGCCTTCTTCAGGTCGAATTCGGTCCGTCTGCGAATGACGCTGATCTGATGCTGCAGATAATGATACAGAACGTCCTTCAAATTCAGGATCTTCGGCTCGCCGTTCACGATGGCCAGCATGTTAATCCCGAAGTTCGATTGCATCGGCGTCTGCTTATATAAGTTATTGAGCACGACGTTCGGATTCACGTCGCGTCGAAGTTCGATCACGATTCGCATCCCGTTGCGGTCCGACTCGTCCCGCAGGTCCGTAATGCCGTCGATCTTCTTCTCGCGAACAAGCTCGGCGATCTTCTCGACCAACCGCGCCTTGTTGACCTGGAACGGAATCTCGTGCACGATGATGCGTGCCTTGCCGCCCTGCTCCTCGATCTCGGCACGTGCCCGCATCGTCACCGATCCGCGGCCTGTCGTATAAGCTTGGCGAATGCCTTCGAGGCCCATCACGTAAGCAGCCGTCGGGAAATCCGGACCCTTGACGAATTCCATCAACTCGAGCGCCGATATCTCCGGGTTACGAATGACGGCTTGTACGCCATCGATCACCTCGACGAGGTTATGCGGCGGAATATTCGTCGCCATACCGACTGCGATACCGGATACGCCGTTGACGAGCAGGTTCGGGAACCGAGCCGGCAATACGGCAGGCTCATGCTCTTCGCCGTCATAATTCGGTACGAAGTCGATCGTCTCTTTATTAATGTCGCGCAGCATTTCCATCGCGATCTTCGACAGCCGTGCTTCCGTATAACGCATGGCCGCAGCCATGTCGCCGTCGATGGAACCGAAGTTGCCGTGTCCGTCGACCAGCATATATCGAAGCGAGAAATCCTGCGCCATCCGTACCATGGACTCGTACACGGCAGAGTCGCCATGCGGATGGTACTTGCCGATCACTTCGCCAACGATTCGGGCAGATTTCTTATAGGGCTTGTCCGGCGACATGCCGAGTTCCGACATCGCAAACAGAATGCGCCGATGAACCGGCTTCAATCCGTCCCGTACATCGGGAAGCGCCCGGCTCACGATAATGCTCATGGCATAATCCATGAACGAAGACCGCATCTCCGTTCCGATATCGCGATCCGTAACTTGGGGACGTTGTTGTTCTTCCGCCATGCTATTCCTCCTGACATTCCTAAAAAGCGCCAATCTATATTATATTACTTTCACGTTGCAAGCACAATTAAACGTTCGATCCGCGCATTGTTCTTGCCGTGATCGCATAGGTGGAAGCCTGTGTCGCAATGCTACATCTCCGCATAACGTATGAAGAGCATGCAGCCGTCCCCACCATAGCAGCTATGTCTATCATTATACCATCAATCCCGCTGCCATGTCCGTTGTTATTTTCCACCCTGATCCATCTCCCCTGCAAAAAGGAGGCCGCATCATTGTCCATCCAACGCGTTAGAAGCAAGCTGGCCAAAACCGAAGTGCTGCTGCAGGATGACCGTCTGCGCGGGCATATCCCAGATACGCAGCCGCTGTCGTACGATGCCGTGACGGCCATGCTCGCGCAATACGGCATGGTCTATATCAAGCCGGACCTCGGGACATTCGGCAACGGCGTCATGCGAGTCGAGACGATCCCCGACGGCTACCTTGCGCAGCTAGGCACGCAAGTGCATTCCTATACATCGCCGGTACAACTATACGAAGGAATAATCGGGTTGAAAAGCAAAGGCCCTTACGTCGTCCAACGCGGAATCGAGCTGCTGCGTCATCAGGATAGACGCTTCGACGTGCGCGTAATGGTCCAGCAGAATCCCGAGGGACGCTGGGAAACGACCGGTATAATCGGACGCCTGTCCCATCCAAGACGAATCGTTACCAACTACCACAGCGGCGGCACGCCGCTCGCTCTAGACACGCTTACTATGGATCATCTCGATGAAGACGCCCTGCCGGCATACAAGAAACGATTAACCGCACTGGGGACTGCCGTAGCCATCCAACTCACGACCAAGTATCCGAGGCTCAAAGAAATCGGGATCGATGTCGCCCTGGACCATGCGCTTCATCCCTGGATTCTCGAAGTGAATACGCTGCCTGATCCGTTCATCTTCAAGCGGCTTAGAAGCAAGTCGGTATTCCGGCGAATCTACCGCTACGCCAAGGCTTATGGCCGTTTCGACACAGGCAGAAGCAAGCTTACCCGCCGAGCTTCCGCGCGCCGCGGTACCACCGGGGCTACACGCAGTTCATACAGAAAGACCGCCCGTCATCCTAAGCGATAACGAGCGGTCTTCTATGCCGATGCTAGACGTCCAGGTTCGTGACGTACTTCGCATGTTCTTGGATAAAATCGCGCCGCGGCTCGACATTGTCGCCCATCAGCGTATCGAAGATCGCGTCCGCCTCGATCGCGTCCTCGATCGTCACCTGCATCATCGACCGGCTCTCGGGATCCATCGTCGTCTCCCACAGCTGGGTCGCGTTCATCTCGCCCAAGCCCTTGTACCGTTGGACGTTCACCTTCGCGCCTTCGCCGAACTCGGCGATGATCTGCTCGCGTTCCTTCTCGCTCTGCGCATAACGGATCACCTTGTTCCGTTCGATCTTGAAGAGCGGCGGCTGCGCGATATAGATATAGCCGGCATCGATGATCTTGCGCATGTAGCGATAAAAGAACGTGAGGAGCAGCGTGCGAATATGCGCGCCGTCGACGTCGGCATCGGTCATGATGATGATCTTGTGATAGCGCGCCTTCGCGATATCGAAGTCGTCGCTGATCCCTGTGCCGAGCGCCGTAATGATCGCGCGAATCTCGGCGTTGCCGAGAATGCGGTCCAGACGTGCCTTCTCGACGTTCAGAATTTTGCCCCGCAGCGGCAGAATCGCTTGGAAATGACGGTCGCGCCCTTGCTTCGCGGACCCGCCGGCGGAGTCGCCTTCGACAATATACAGCTCGCTGATCGAAGCATCCTTCGACGAACAGTCAGCCAGCTTGCCTGGCAGCGCGCTGACCTCGAGCGCGCTCTTGCGCCGCGTCAGCTCGCGCGCCTTGCGCGCCGCTTCCCGTGCTCTAGCTGCCTGCAGCCCCTTCTCCATGATCTTCCGCGATACGGACGGATTCTCGTCGAGGAATTCCTGGAACTTCTCCGCGAAGAACGATTCGACGATGCCGCGGACTTCGCTGTTGCCGAGCTTCGTCTTCGTCTGCCCTTCGAACTGCGGCTCCGGAATTTTCACCGAGATGATCGCCGTCAGTCCCTCGCGCACGTCGTCGCCGGACAGATTCGAGTCATTCTCCTTAATCGTCCCCGACTTGCGCAGATAGTCGTTAATGATCCGCGTCAAAGCGCTCTTGAAGCCGGACTCGTGCGTCCCGCCCTCATGCGTGTTGATATTGTTCGCGAAGGAATAGATGTTCTCCGCGTAGCTGTCGTTATACTGCAGCGCGACTTCTACATGGATATGGTCCTTCGCGCCTTCGACATAGATCGGCTTCTCGTGCAGCGCCTCCCGATTCCGGTTCAAGTACTCGACGAATTCGATAATGCCGCCGTCGTACTTGTAGGAATTGCTGACGCCTGTCCGCTCGTCTGCCAGCACGAGCTCGATGCCCTTATTGAGGAATGCGAGCTCCCGAACCCGAGTCTGCAGCGTATCGTAATCGAATACGGTCGTCTCCGTGAAGATTTCCGGATCCGGCTGGAACGTTACGGTCGTCCCCGTCTCCTCGGTTTCGCCGATGATGCGCATGTCGTATTGCGGCGCGCCGCGGCGATACTCCTGCTGATGGATTTTGCCTTCGCGCTTCACGACCACGACGACTTTCTCGGATAGGGCATTCACGACGGATACGCCTACGCCGTGCAGGCCGCCCGATACTTTATACCCTTCGCCGCCGAACTTGCCGCCTGCATGAAGAACCGTCATGACGACTTCCAGCGACGGCCGCTGCAGCTTCGCATTCATGCCGACAGGAATGCCCCGTCCATTGTCGACGACAGTGACGCTGTTATTCTCATGAATCGTAATCACGATCTTATCGCAATAACCGGCCAGCGCTTCGTCGATACTGTTATCGACGACCTCCCATACGAGATGGTGAAGTCCCTTGCCGCTAGTCGAACCGATATACATCCCCGGGCGTTTCCGTACTGCTTCCAATCCTTCGAGGACTTGAATCTGGCTCTCGTCGTACGTATGCTGATTCAAGGTCATGCCTAACTCACTGCTCCTCTCAACTGCTCGCTACTCGCCGTTATATATCTGAGAACTAATGCCTCTCTTCTTCAAGGTAGAGGATGATATGGGGGAATAGTAGACCTTCTGCTTCGTGACGACGATCGACTTGGATTCCTCCTCGCCGATAATCTCCACGTCCTTGCGCTTCGCGCGATTCACGACGAATTGCTTGGAAATCTTCGAGGATTGCTCGATTGAGATGTCGAATATGGCCACGAGCTCGGAAGCCCGCACGATTTTTTCCCCGCCCAGATGAATGTACATCCTTATCCCCACCCTCTCGGTGAAACTCCTGTTAGCGCAAGACAGTGCCGTCCTTCACGTGAAAAATGTTCGCGTCGTGCAGCTTCTGGGTATCGACGCTCTCAAGGCCGGTCGTCGTGATGAACGTCTGCACTTTGCTCTGGAACGTCTCGATCAATTGCGTCTGCCGGCTCCGGTCCAGCTCGGACAACACATCATCGAGCAGAAGCACCGGGTACTCTCCGATCTCTTCGTGAATCAACTCGATCTCGGCCAGCTTGAGCGAGAGCGCGGTCGTGCGCTGCTGCCCCTGCGAACCGAAAGTCTGCGCTTCCTTGCCGTTGATATAGAACGCCAGATCGTCCCGATGGGGCCCGACCAGCGTAATGCCGCGGCGCAATTCTTGGTCTCTAACCTGTGATAACTTTATCATAAATTGCTCAAATAAAACAGTTTCTTCTTCCGTGCCCTCCGCTTCCAGAGAGGGACGATATTGCACCGTAAGCGCTTCATTGCCGCCCGTGATACCGGCATGAATCGATTCCGCCCATTTTTGCAGCTTTTGGATAAAGCTTTGCCTTCTTTTCATGATTTTAACACCGTGCTCGGCCAGCTGCGCATTCCACACGTCGAGCATCGCCTGCTTCGGACCGCCCGGCGAAGCCGTCTTCAAGTAATTGTTCCGTTGCAGGAGCACCTTGCCGTATTGCTGCAAGGTATGCAAATAACCAGGCTGCACCTGGCCGATTTCCATGTCGAGAAACCGCCTGCGGATGCCCGGCGTGCCTTTGACGATCTCCAGATCCTCCGGCGCGAACATGACGACATTGAACGTTCCGACGTAGTCGCTCAGCTTGCGCTGCTCGAGGCCGTTGATCTTCGCCTTCTTCCCCTGATGCGAATAAGCCAGCTCCAGCTTCACGCTGCCGTACTTGCGGTCTGCTTCCCCCATGATTCTTGCTTGGTCCGCCTGCCAGCCGATCAATTCCTTGTCCTTGGACGTGCGATGGGACTTGGTCAGCGCCAGGACGAAGATCGCTTCGAGCAGGTTCGTCTTGCCCTGCGCATTCGGGCCGATGAAGATGTTCACCCGGCCCTCCGTCTTCAGATCGACATGCGCATAGTTGCGGTAATGCTGCAGCTCGATTGCCTTCAGGTTCACGAGCGCACGACCTGGAACGTGCCGCACCCTTCAACCTCGACGCGGTCTCCCGAGTACAGCTTGCGGCCGCGCCGATTATCCGGTTCGCCGTTAATGAGAATCTTCGTCTCTTGCAGGAACGGCTTTGCCTGACCGCCTGTGGATATGCAATCCGCCAGCTTCAGGAACTGCCCTAATGCAATATATTCAGTCGTTATGCCGATTGCTTGCATGCCTTGGCACCCTTTCTTAGCCCGTTGTCCGGTATGGCAGAATGATGTGCTGATTATGGGTATGGTCGGTTCCCCGAATAAGGATCGGGCTCATCGCGCCGTTGAAGCCCATGAATATATGCTCGCTGTCGATGACCTTCAGCGCGTCCAGCATATATTTGGAGTTGAACGCAATTCGCAGCTCGTCTCCGTTCAATTGTTCCACATCCAGTTGCTCGGTAACCCGTCCGAGCTCCGTGGAGCTCGACGACACCTCGATGGTTCCGTCGCTGAGCGTGACGATCCGGACGATATTCGTTTTCTCTTCGCGGGACATCAAGTATGCGCGATCGATCGCGTCCGTCAATTTTTTCGTGTCCAGGACGAGTTCTGTTTTGAATTGCTGCGGAATAATCTTAGAAGTATCTGGATAAGTACCGTCCAGAAGGCGCGAGAAGAACAGCACGCGGTCCACCTTGAACAGGACTTGATTGTCGGCAACGACGATGTGGACGGGTTCTTGGCTGTCCGGCACGATCTTCGACAGCTCGTTCAGCGTCTTCGCCGCAATGACGATATTGCCGAAGCGGTAGGAAGGATCGGTCTCGACATGCGAAGTACGGCTGGAGAGCCGGTGCCTGTCCGTGGCGACGAACTTGAATTCTTGGGCCTGCAGATTCCAGAGGACACCGGTCAGAATCGGCGTCTGCTCGCTCGTGCTAGCTGCGAATACGGTCTGGCGTACCATCGACTTCAATAGGTCACCGGGCACGACGAACGCGTCATTCTCTTCGATCGAAGGAAGGACCGGAAATTCCTCTGCATCGAGGCCGACCATTTGGATATCCGTCGAACCGGAATGAATCAGTACCTGCGAGCCTTCCTTCACTTCGATGGAAACATCGTTCACGGGGAGCTTCTTCACGATCTCGACGAAAAATTTGGACGGCAGCACGATGCTGCCCGGCTTCGTCACTTGAACGATCTGTTTGTCGTCCATCTCCGACGGAATGAAGCTCTGGATCGAAATGTCCGTATCGCTGGCCGTCAAAGTAACGCCTTGGTGCGTCACGTCGAACTTGATGCCGCCCAGAATCGGAATCGCGGGTCTAGAAGAGATGGCCTTCGAGACCTGTTGAATCGCGTCGTTTAATTCGTCTTTCAATATCGTAAGTTTCATGCTTGCCTCCTAAGCGCGGTCATGGAATGAGGAGTTCCGATTGTTCACTTTTCATATGATGTTATCATAACAGATTTTGTAGTAGTCGTAGTAGGGGCACTGAATATGTGGATAACCCCTGTGAATGGCGATAAAAGAAGCCTATCCACATGTGCATAGCGTGTGTATAGGCTTAAGCGTTATTCAGGACTGTCCACTCTTGATTCGTTCGATTAAATTCTGGACGATTCGATATAATTCCTGATCGACCAATAGCTGCTGCGCGATCTTGTCGTGGGCATGGATGACGGTCGTATGGTCGCGTCCGCCGAATGCGTCGCCGATCTTCGGCAGCGAATAATCCGTCATCTCGCGGGAGAGGTACATCGCGATCTGCCGCGGGAACGCGACGGCCTTCGTGCGCTTGCGGGCCTTGAATTCCTCGAGCCGTAGACCGTAGAATTCGCCGACGCGTGCTTGAATGTCTTGAATCGTGATCATCTTGGGCCTGCCTGACGGAATGATGTCCTTCAGCGCTTCAGCCGCCAGATGCGAAGAGATGTCTTGATTAATGAGCGAAGAGTAGGCGACCACGCGGATCAGCGCGCCCTCCAGCTCGCGGATGTTCGTATCGATCTGGTTCGCGATATAGACCATGGCTTCGTTCGGAATATCGAGGTTCTCGGCCTTGGCTTTCTTGCGAAGGATCGCGATCCGCGTCTCCAGGTCCGGCGGTTGGATATCTGTCATCAGTCCCCATTCGAAGCGCGAACGCAGCCGTTCTTCCAGGGTCGGGATTTCCTTCGGAGGCCGGTCGCTGGAGATGATGATCTGCTTGCGTTCTTCGTGAAGGGCGTTGAAGGTGTGGAAAAATTCTTCCTGCGTCTGCTCTTTGCCGGCAAGGAACTGGATATCGTCGATCAGCAGCACGTCGATGTTGCGATACTTGTTGCGGAAGCTCTCGCCCCGGTTGTCCCGAATCGCATTAATGAACTCGTTCGTAAATTTCTCTGCCGAGATATAGAGTACACGCGTGCTCGGATTGTGCTCCAGAATATAGTGTCCGATCGCGTGCATCAAGTGCGTCTTGCCGAGCCCTACGCCGCCGTAGAGGAACAGCGGATTGTACGCTTTGGCCGGCGCTTCGGCAACGGCGAGCGATGCCGCGTGTGCAAATCGGTTATTCACGCCGATGACGAACGTATCGAACGTATATTTGGAATTAAGCATATGAGAGAACGATTCTTCCTGTCCAGATGGCTGTTGTTGGAGTATGGCTGGACTAGGCGCAGCCGGTTCCGGCGGTTTGTTCTCTTCAATGATGAAGCGAAGATCGACCTGACGGCCGAGGTATTCGAACAGGGTCGTTCGGACAAGCTTGGTATACCGGCTCTCGAGCCATTCCGCGGCAAAGGTCGTCGGCGCGGTAATGACGAGCAGGCCTTCGTTGCCGAAAGAAGCCTTGGTTGCCTTGAACCAGGTATCGAAGCTCGGCTTGCTTAATTTCGTCTGTATGATGGATAGCACTTGCTGCCACATATCCTGGGAATTGCTCTCCACAACCGTCACTCCTTGGGATCGCCTGTGATCACGATGTAACGCTTCGAAGCGTACTCGACGTCGAATCTTGGACACTGGCGAAAATTCCGGTGCTCTTGTAGTTTCGACTACACTGCGCTCCTCATTTTCTACCATTGTCCAACCTTCTCGGTGCTGACAACCGATCTTATTCAACTAGCTGTAATGCTGTAAATACGAATAAAAGACAAAAAAAAACGGCAGCTGCCAGCTTGGATTGCCTCGCATGGCATCGATTCAATCAAGGGCCGTGTCGAAAATTATAGAATACGCGCGAATCATCCACAACATGCAAGGTGGAAGTTGAAAGTTATTAGAAGGGGATAGATAATTGTTCACAAAGTTATCCACAGTGTGTGAATAAGTCTGGGGATGAATAAAAATATCCACATCAAAAACATCTCTATCATAGCAAAAAGCGACCGTCATTTCAACGAAATTCAATATTTTATCCACATTTACAACGGGTTGTGTATAAATGTTATGGACAACACTAGATATTGTTGATAGCTTGTGTCCATTTCGACAAAATGCGCCTTTCTCTATAAAAACTATGCACATGTTATCAATTTTTCATGCATGTTCTCGCTCGTCTACGGCAGCCTGAATCTTGGCAACGCCTGATCGGCAGCCGCGCAGTATCGTTGACTTTTGGCGGGCGGTGTGGTTTAATTGAAAAAGCGTTTTTTCAAGCGTAGTCAGCGGTACCAACCGTCAGAAGCGATTGAACGTCGAGCATATAGATGATGAGTAGGAGGTGCATGATCAATGAGACCAACATTCAGACCGAATGTAAGCAAGCGCAAGAAGAACCACGGCTTCCGCAAGCGGATGAGCACGAAGAACGGTCGCAAGGTGCTTAGCGCCCGCCGTCAAAAGGGCAGAAAAGTATTGAGTGCATAAGCTGAAGACCACTTGCACGTGGTCTTTTTTTTTCGTTATTTTTCGATTAACCTGTCTATACTGCTAGAGGGCAACTCATGATTATTAATGGAAAGTCCGGTGATGGATCGTCATGCAGAGGAAGCTTCGATTGAAGAGCCGCAGCGATTTTAACCGTATCTATCGAGGCGGCAAATCGTTCGCGAACGGCCAGTTCGTCGTGTATTGGTCGAAGCGTCCCCAGACGGAGCAGTTCCGCATGGGCGTATCGGTCAGCAAGAAGCTGGGCAATGCGGTCGTGCGCAACCGGATGCGGCGCGTCGTCAAGGAGATCGTGAGGTTGAATGCCGAGCTGATATCGGACAAGACCGATTTTATCCTGATCGTGCGCAAGCCTGCCGTGGCGATGAAGACGAAGGAACTCGAACGGAGCATGCTGCATGTGCTGCGCAAAGCCGGCTTGCTCAAAACCCGCTCGTAACAGTCTCTTGTTCCTCTCCGAGCGGTTTCCTTTGCGCACCGCGATATGGTATAGTTTAGGATGAAATGTTTGTCTCTCTAGAGAGGAGTATTGATCGTATTGAAGTTGTTTCGTAATCGTAAATGGTACGTCGTTCTACTGATCGGAGCACTGCTAGTCCTGTCCGGATGTGCACCCACAGATCATACGACGTCTACCGAAGACCTCTTGGAGGGCAACTTCTGGGAGAAGAACGTCGTATATTGGTTCTCGCTCATGCTGGACACGTTCGCCGAATGGTTCAAAGGGGAGTATGGATTATCCATTCTCGTCTTGACTATTATAGTAAGAACGTTAATTCTCCCGCTGACCTTGAAGCAGTATCGCAGCTCGAAGGCGATGCAAGCGTTGCAGCCGGAGATGAAGAAGATCAAGGAGAAGTACAAGGATAATCCGCAGAAGCAGCAGGAAGAGACGATGAAGCTGTTCCAGCAGCATCAGGTCAATCCGCTGTCGGGCTGTCTGCCGCTCTTGGTTCAGATGCCGATATTCATCGCGCTCTACAATGCGATCTACGGCAACCCGGAGATTCGGACGCATACCTTCTTATGGCTGGAGCTTGGGGAGAAGGATCCTTATTACATCCTGCCGATTATCGCCGCGATCACGACGTTCATCCAATCGAAGATGATGCCGCAGCAGCCGAACAATCCGATGCAGGCGATTCTGCTCATCTTCCCGGTATTGATCTTCGTCATGGCGATGTCGTTCCCGGCCGCTCTGCCGCTCTACTGGATCTACAGCAATATCTATACGATTGTGCAGAACTATTTCCTGTACGTACGTTCATCCGACAAGGGTAAGGCTAAGGGGGCCCCTGCGAAATGAAGAAAATCGTAGCATCAGGAAAGACGATCGAAGAAGCGGTACGAAATGGACTGGCAATGTTAGATGCGAAGGAAGAGCAAGTGACTGTGCAAGTACTCGAGCAGCCCTCGAAGGGGCTGTTCGGCTTGATCGGGACGCGGGATGCGAAGGTTGAGCTGTCGCTCATTCCCGTGCCCGAAGCGCCGATTCAAGAAGAGGCTGCCGCCGCGCTCATGACGGAAGCTGCCGCTGAGACGATTCAGCCCAGCGCTCCGGACAAGGGCGGCAATGCCGAGGAAGCACTCGCAGAGACGGAACACTTCCTTCGCGACGTTGCGAAGGCGATGGGGCTGACGGTCGACGTGGACCGGCAGACGACGAAGGACGGCTTGCAGCTTGCAATGTCCGGACCAGGCGATATCGGCATGCTGATCGGAAGACGCGGCCAGACGCTCGATGCCTTGCAATACTTAGCGAATATTATTGCCAACCGCCATTCTGACAGCCATCTTCGAATTGTCCTTGATGCTGAGGATTTTCGCGAACGCAGACGCAAGACGCTCGAGGAATTATCGAACCGTCTTGCGGGACGGGTCGCGCGGACGAGGGAAGAGGTCGTGCTGGAGCCGATGTCTCCGCATGAACGCAAGATCATCCACTCGCAGCTGCAGAACCATCCCAAGGTGAAGACGCATAGCAAGGGCGATGAGCCGAATCGGCGCATCGTCATCAGCCCGAAGTGAACATCGCAAGGAAACCGCGGCAATGGCTCTCGTGAGGCATTGCCTTTTTGTATAGAGGAGTGAATAATCGAGATGATGCATGACGATACGATCGCCGCGGTAGCGACGGCCGTAGGTGAGAGCGGGATTGCCGTCATTCGGGTCAGCGGTCCGAATGCGGTGCCATTGACTGCGCCGTTCATCCGGTCGCGGTCTGATCTGCGTGACGTCCCAACGCATACCGTGCATTACGGGCATGTCGTCGATCCTGTTACGGGTGAGAAGGTTGAAGAGACGTTGGTTACGGTGATGCGCGGTCCGCGTTCCTTCACGGCAGAGGATGTCGTGGAAGTGAGCGTGCACGGCGGCATCGTATCCGTGAAGCGGGTACTTGATCTGCTGATTCGCAAGGGGGATATACGGCTTGCCGAACCTGGCGAATTTACGAAGCGCGCCTTCTTGAACGGACGCATCGATTTGTCGCAGGCGGAGGCCGTGATGGACTTGATCCGCGCCAAGTCGGACCGCGCGATGACGGTCGCGCTGAAGCAGGTAGAGGGCTCCTTATCGAAGACAATAGCTGCGCTGCGTCATAAGCTGATCGAATTGCTCGCGCATATCGAGGTCAACATCGATTATCCGGAGCATGATGTAGCGGAGATGACGAACGCTTATATACGCGACCGAAGCGGAGAAGTGCTCGGCGAGATCGGGCAGCTGTTAAAAACGGCGAACGAAGGCAAAATATTACGAGAAGGCATCATGACGGCGATCGTCGGAAGGCCGAACGTCGGCAAATCTTCGCTGCTTAATGCGCTGGCTCAGAGCAATAAGGCTATCGTGACGGATATCCCTGGGACGACGCGCGATGTTATCGAAGAGTATGTCACGGTAGGCGGGATTCCGCTGCGGCTGATGGATACGGCAGGCATACGCGAGACAGCCGACCTTGTCGAGAAGATCGGTGTCGAACGTTCGCGCTCGGCGCTGTCGGAAGCTGACCTTATCCTGTTGGTGTTGAATAGAGCCGAGCCGCTGCATGACGATGAGCGAGAGCTGATCGAGCAGTTATCCGGGCGGCAAGTGATCGTGATCTTGAACAAGACGGATCTGCCGCAGGGGCTGAACGAGGCGGAGTTAGAGGCGATGCTGCCTGGTCACGGTATCGTACGGATGTCCGTCCTGGAGGAGCGCGGGTTGGACGATCTGGAAGGAGCAATCGCCGACCGTTTCTTCGAGGGGAAGCTGGAGTCGGCCGATATGACCTATGTGTCGAATGCGCGGCATATCGCATTGCTGAAGCAGGCATCGCAATCATTGAACGATGCGATCGATGCGACAACTGCCGGTATTCCGATTGATATTGTGCAAATCGACGTGCGTTCTGCATGGGAGCTGCTTGGCGAAATCGTAGGCGACACGGCGGGTGACTCGCTTATTGATCAGATTTTCTCACAGTTCTGTTTAGGTAAATAATTCGATTGAAATCGATAGCGTTGCGATCAGGTCAAAAGGAGGGACAGAGGATGGGGTATCAAGCAGGGCAGTATGATGTGATCGTTGTCGGTGCAGGCCATGCAGGCTGCGAGTCGGCGTTGGCTGCTGCCCGAATGGGGTGCGAGACGCTGCTGCTCACGATCAATCTGGATATGGTGGCATTCATGCCATGCAATCCGTCGATCGGCGGTCCGGCGAAAGGCCATGTCGTGCGGGAGGTAGACGCACTGGGCGGCGAGATGGGACGGAATATCGATAAGACCTTTATTCAGATGCGAATGCTCAATACGGGGAAGGGACCAGCGGTACATGCGCTGCGTGCCCAGGCCGATAAGTTCTCGTATCAGCACACGATGAAGAAGACAATTGAGGATACGCCGGGCCTTACGCTGCGGCAAGGCATGGTCGACGACCTCTTAATCGAAGAGGGACAATGCGTCGGCGTTCGCACGAAGACCGGCGCGGAGTATCGCGGACGCTCAATCGTCGTCACAACGGGGACGTATCTGAGAGGGAAGGTCATCATGGGCGAGCTGATGTATGAGAGCGGACCGAATAATCAGCAGCCTTCCATTAAGTTGTCCGAATCACTTCGTTCGCTTGGGTTTGAGCTGGCTCGCTTCAAGACCGGTACGCCGCCGCGCGTGCATAAGGACACGATCGATTTTGACAAGACGGAGATCCAGCCCGGGGACGACAATCCGAAGTTCTTCTCGTACGAGACGGAGTATTCGAATAATGAGCAATTGCCGTGCTGGTTGACGTACACGTCGGAAGATACGCATCAGATCATTAACGATAACCTGCATCGTGCGCCGATGTTCTCCGGCCAGCTCGAAGGTGTCGGGACGAAGTACTGTCCGTCGATCGAGGATAAGATCGTCCGTTTCGCGGATAAGCCGAAGCATCAGATCTTCCTGGAGCCGGAAGGCAAGAATACGAATGAATACTACGTACAGGGATTGTCTACGAGCATGCCGGAAGAGGTACAGCTTGCCATGCTTCGCTCGATACCAGGGCTGGAGAGAGTCGAGATGATGCGTACGGGCTATGCCATCGAATACGATGTCGTCGTTCCTACGCAGCTGTTGCCTACCCTCGAGACAAAGCTGGTACCTGGATTGTTCACGGCCGGGCAGATCAACGGCACATCCGGTTATGAAGAGGCGGCCGCGCAAGGCATTGTCGCGGGCATTAATGCCGCTCGCAAAGCGCTGGGCAAGGAGCCGGTCATCATCGAGCGCTCACAGGGCTATATCGGCGTACTCGTTGATGATCTCGTGACGAAGGGGACGATTGAGCCTTATCGGCTGCTTACTTCGCGCGCGGAATACCGCTTGCTGCTTCGCCATGACAACGCGGACCTGCGCTTGACGCCGCTTGGCTATGAGATTGGACTCATTCCGCAAGCGAGATATGAACGCTTCCTTCAGAAGAAGGCGCTTGTCGAGCAAGAGGTGGTACGGCTCCGCACGATTAAGTTCAAGCCGGAGGAAGTGAATCCGATATTGGCAGAGGCGCAATCTGCGCCGGTGAGTCAAGTGACCGATGCGCTGTCGCTGCTCCGCCGACCGGAGGTCGGATACGCGCAACTCGAGAAGGCGATGGACATAGCGGCGGAACTGACGGAAGAGATGAAGGAACAGGTCGAGATCCAGATCAAGTATGCCGGTTATATCGAGAAGCAGTTGCAGCAGGTGGAGCGGCTCAGCAAGATGGAGAAGAAGCGGATCCCGGATGATATCGACTACTTCGATGTCCAGGGCTTAGCGAATGAAGCGAAACATAATATGAGCAAGATTCGTCCGCTGTCGATCGGGCAAGCTTCGCGGATCGCCGGCGTGACGCCTGCAGATCTATCCATTCTATTGGTATACCTGGAGCACTATAATCGCGTCACGGCAGCACGGGGGTCATAACGTGGAACAGCTTACTTGGTTTACGGATCGACTCTCGGAGAACGGCATCAAGCTCTCCGAGAGTCAGCTTGCGCAATTCGAGACGTATTATCGTCTGTTGGTCGAGTGGAACGAGAAGATGAACTTAACGGGGATTACCGAGCGCGAGGCGGTGTACGAGAAGCACTTCTTCGATTCGATTTCCCTCTCTTTCTGTTACCCGATTGGACAGGCGGCGTCGCTTGCCGATATTGGGTCTGGCGCTGGCTTTCCGAGCATTCCTCTCAAAATTTGCTACCCTCACTTACGTGTGTTGATTGTGGATTCCCTCAACAAGCGAATTCAGTTCCTGAACCACCTCACGGAGTCACTCGGCTTGCAAGATGTAGCTTGCGTACATGGTCGAGCGGAGGACGTGGCAAGGATGGCCGCATATCGGGATCAGTATGATATCGTTACTGCGCGTGCTGTAGCGAAGCTCAATGTATTGAACGAGTTCTGCCTCCCGTTCGTGAAGTCCGGCGGCGTATTCGCCGCGATGAAGGGTACGAATCCGTCTGTGGAAATCGTCGATGCCAGCCGAAGCCTTCGAGAGCTGAAGGGGAAGGTGGAAGATGTGCGTGAGATGAAACTTCCATTGGAGCTTTCGGAACGACATATTGTACTTGTAAGAAAGACGGGCGGAACGCCGCCGAAATATCCTCGCAAGGCTGGAGTGCCTTTGAAGACGCCGTTATTGTAATTTTCTTCGTATAATGTTCCACGTGAAACATTTTCACCAAAATTGTTCGGGTTGAAGCGGAAGTCAAGCAGGAGATTAACGCGAGATAGGCGAATAAAGATAGGTATTGCACGAATCAGCGTGTGGTTCGTGTGGATTCCATGAAGTTAGCGGTAAGCAGATGTCGCTCAACGGCCTGATTGGCGGTTATCACCGTACGAGGTTGCAGCGAACAAGCTTGGCGCCGTCTGTTGCTGCTTGCAGCAATTGCAAGTGGCATATTGCATGACCTCTTGATAGACTAGATAACGGCATAATAAATTGGGTGGGTATAGACGGTATGAAAGAACAATTTTCTCGGCTGTTCGGGCTGAACGAACGTCCGAATCAAGACGAAGTGAAACAAGTTCCCGTAACGGAGATCGACACAAGCCCTTATCAACCACGTACCATCTTCGACGATGATCGCATTGATGAGCTATGCCAGACGATTAAGACACACGGTGTGATTCAACCGATCATTGTTCGCGTTCGTAATAGCCGTTATGAGATTATTGCAGGCGAGAGGCGCTGGCGTGCAGTCAAGAAGCTGGGCCTGGAGACGATTCCTGCCATAGTCAAAGAATTCAACGATTCGCAGGCTGCATCGATTGCGTTAATCGAGAATCTGCAGCGTGAAGGGTTAACGGCCATCGAAGAAGCAATCGCCTACCAAAAGCTGCTCGACTTGCATCAGCTAACGCAAGAGAGCTTGGCGCAACGCCTCGGCAAGAGCCAGTCTACGATTGCGAATAAGCTGCGGCTTCTGAATCTATGCGAGCCAGTCAAGCTCGCGCTCATGGAGCGCAAGATTACGGAACGCCATGCAAGAGCCTTACTGTCGCTGGATACCGAGGAACTGCAGGTCAAAGTTCTGGAAGATGTCATTGAAAAAGAACTCAATGTGAAACAGACGGAAGCGCGGGCTGCATTCTATAAGGAATCGTCTAAAGCGAAAAAGTCGAAACGCATTTCGTTCACGAAGGATGTTCGACTGGCACTGAACACTATTCGGCAGTCGATTGATATGGTCTCGGGCTCGGGCCTTAAGATCAAGAAGGAAGAGAAGGATTACGAGGAACATTATGAGATCGTCATTCGGATCCCTAAGCGGTAATGGTAAGGACAACGTTCTGCGAAGCGGCAGTTATGCCGCTTTTTCTGTCTATATATAGGCAGCCGGATGGGACACTTGGCCGCGACAACAGATAAGAGCATGTTACGATACGCGAATGGCCTACATGGAGCTGGTCCGATGTTCCGATGTGGGTGCGTCTCATGTAATCCCACTGGACGTCCAGTAGGGCGTCGGACAAACTCCAAGCATGATATGAGGTGAACCGGATTGTCTAAAATCATAGCAATAACGAATCAGAAGGGCGGGGTCGGTAAGACGACGACGTCCGTTAACTTGGGGGCATCGCTGGCTTCGCTTGGCCGGAAGGTATTGCTCGTGGATATCGATCCGCAGGGCAATACGACTAGCGGAATCGGGATTAATAAGGCCGATGTCAGCAATTGCATCTATGATGTGTTAATTAATGAAGTCCACCCCCGCGAAGCGATGGTGGAGACGAATATACCAGGATTGACGCTCATTCCGGCGACGATCCAATTGGCTGGCGCAGAGATTGAACTTGTACCGACCATTTCCCGCGAAGTTCGCTTGAAGCGATCGCTCTCGCAGGTTAAGCATATGTTTGACTACATTCTCATCGATTGTCCGCCATCGCTCGGCATTCTAACGATCAATTCGCTCACGGCTGCCGACTCGGTCATCATTCCGATTCAGTGCGAATACTACGCATTGGAAGGATTGAGCCAATTGCTGAACACGGTGCGGCTCGTACAGAAGCATCTGAATACGTCTTTACAGATCGAAGGCGTGCTCTTGACGATGTTTGACGCGCGGACGAACCTCGGCATTCAGGTCATTGAAGAAGTGAAGAAATATTTTCAACAGAAGGTGTATCAGACGATTATTCCGCGCAATGTGCGGCTAAGCGAAGCGCCATCACATGGACAATCCATTATTACGTATGATCCGCGATCCAAAGGTGCGGAGGTTTATCTTGAATTGGCGAAGGAAGTGATTACGTATGAGCAAGCGGCTAGGTAGAGGGCTGGATGCATTGATTCCTTCTTTATCCGTTAACGAAGACGACAAGGTCATCGAAATTACGTTATCCCAACTGCGGCCGAACCCGTATCAGCCGCGTAAAACCTTTGACGAAGATGCGATCAAGGATCTAGCGGAATCGATTAAACAGCACGGCGTCATTCAGCCGATTATCGTTCGCAGCGTCGTGAAGGGCTATGAGATCATTGCCGGCGAGCGGCGCTTCCGCGCTTCGCAACTGCTCGGGAATGCGACGGTTCCGGCGGTCGTGAGAAGCTTCTCCGACCAGCAGGCGATGGAGATTGCGCTGATCGAGAACCTGCAGCGCGAGGATCTGAATGCGATCGAGCTTGCCATTGCATATCAGTCGATCATGGACAAGTTCAATCTCACGCAAGAGGAGCTATCACTCAAGGTAGGTAAGTCTCGATCGCATATCGCGAACTTCCTCCGTCTGCTCGCATTGCCTGCAGAGATCAAGGATAATGTTTCACGTGGAACATTATCGATGGGTCATGCTAGAGCGCTTGCGGGATTGAAGGAGGATGCGAAGAAACGCGAGCTCGCCAGGATGACGATCGAGCATGAGTGGAGCGTCAGAGAGCTTGAGGAGACGATTCAGAAGCTGGAACGTGGCGGCGAGAAACAGGATCAACCGCAGACGACGAAGTCGAAGAAGCGTGATCCGTTCATCGAGCAGTTGGAGGAGTCGTTGCGCGAACGGTTTAAGACGACCGTAAAGATCAAGCAACAGAAGGATAAGGGAAGAATCGAGCTTCTATACTATAACAAGCAAGATTTAGAGCGGCTGCTAGAGTTGTTGGAGCAATTGGCCTAATTCAAGAAAATCTCATTTATACGCGAATGGCAGACGATTTCTATGGCATACCTACGTTGTTTTCTTTCCGAGGAGAGATTAAACTAAGGTATGCCATTGTTGTGCCTGTACAATCGTTCGCGAACTCAATCCAGCACAAGGAGGACATGATGAAGGAGCATGTAGAACAGGTGGTCTATCTCGATCATGCCGCAACCTCATGGCCGAAGCCGCAAACCGTTATTGATGCCGTTCATGAAGCGATGATGCATGATGGGGCGAATCCCGGCAGGGGCAGCCATCGGATGGCCGTGCGAGCCAGTCGGACGGTGTTCGAGTCGCGTAAGCAGGTTGCCAAGCTGCTGAAGGTTGGTAATCCGAATGATATCGCATTCGCATTCAATACGACCGGTGCTTTGAACTTAGCCATCAAGGGTCTGCTGCGTGCAGGAGACCATGCGATCGCAACGGCCGTTGAACATAATTCGGTGCGCCGTCCACTGGAGTACCTGAAGCGGACGATCGGCATTGACGTAACCTACATCGAAGCCGATGAAGAGGGGAAGATCGAGCCGAGGCAGATCGAAGAAGCTCTCCGTCCGAATACTAGGTTGGTCGTCGTGAACCATAGCTCGAATCTGCTGGGATCTATCCTGCCGGTTGAAGCGATCGGGGAGATTACCAGACGGAGAGGGGTGCGTCTCTTGGTGGACGCCGCACAGAGCGCGGGCATCCTGCCGATCGATGTGGAGGCAATGGGGATCGATCTGCTTGCATTCCCAGGCCATAAAGGGCTGTTAGGGCCGCAGGGGACAGGGGGATTATACATCCATCCGGACGTGGAGCTGGAGCCGCTCGTGCACGGCGGAACGGGCAGTCAATCCGAAGCGATCGAGCAGCCGAATGTCAGACCGGACCGCTATGAGTCGGGTACGCTGAATACGCAGGGACTCGCGGGGTTGGCTGCCGGCGTGCGATACGTCCTGCATGAGACGGTCGAAAAAATCCATAATAAAGAATGGACGCTGTCGCAGCACTTAATGGATGGGTTAATAGCAATAGAAGGAATACGGGTATTAGGGCCGAAACTGGGGGCTCCGCGGACCGGCATCGTCTCGTTCGTCGTAGGCTCCGCTGATCCGTCGGAGACGGCGTTCATCCTGGACCAGCACTACGGCATTGCCGTGCGGTCCGGGTTCCACTGTACGCCGCTTGCCCATGCCTGTGCGGGGACGACGATGACAGGAGCTGTGCGTGCAAGCGTAGGCTGGAATACGACGGAATCGGATGTGGATGCCTTGATCGAGGCGGTTAGAGAGATAAAGAAGCATTACGAATGATGCTTCGCATCCATTCGTGAAGCGTACATGGGGGAGATCAGCGTGGATACGTTCAGCACCGAGCCGATCGGGCTTGCGGTCGTCTTGTTAGGCGTACTGTTGTTATTGGTGTTCTTTTGGAATATGAGTCTCGGAAGGCGGCTGAAGAAGCTAAGGAAGCGGTACGACGCCATGATGAACGGCCAAGGCGTCGAGAACCTGGAACAAGTGATCGGGGACCTGCAGCGCCGGATGAGCGAGCGCGAACAGGAGGCAGCGTCTGGGACGGCCGAAATGGCCCGTCTAAGCGAGGTTGTACGCCTTGCCAAGGGCAAGGTAGGCGTAGTGCGGTATAACGCCTTCCAAGGGCAAGGGAACGATCTGAGCTTCTCTGTCGCGATCGTGAATGACCAGCAGGACGGGGTCGTCATCAGCGGCATTCATAATCGCGAAGAAACGTATGTATATGCCAAACCGCTCGATAAGGGGACATCGACTTATTCGTTGTCCGATGAAGAGCGCAAGGCGATCAGTCAGGCCGTGCAAGCGTAGCGGCAGTGGCTCTGGCAGAAGAGGCGATCGATAAAAAGAGGCTCTGTGCGATAATATCCGCCATGCGCATAACGAGATGAAGGCGCGTATTCTGCAGCACAAAATACTCCATGAATCCGCCGACATTGACGATGCCCGTGATATGGATATCTCCGACAGGGGGAAGCTCCTTGTTGACGCCGGCACCAGGACGAACGGGGCCGTCGCCGACTTGAATGCATCCGACGCTGGCGACTTGACCGAGACAAGCGTCGATTCCGATAATAAAAGGACGGCGGATGGTGCGGTTGATCTCAAGCAGCGTCTCCTCGAGATTCATCGCATGTACGGGGGTCTCCAACGTGCCGTATAGGTCGAAGTGCGTGCTGCGGAACTTATGCAGGTGCGTACCGACCAGCGGGCCGAGCGAATCGCCTGTCGAGCGGTCCGTGCCGATGCATACAATCACAACGCGACGATCCTGCGACAGCGTATTGAGGTAGCTTGTCAATCGTTCCGTCAGCAGGATGCCGACATTAGACTCCGTGTACGGAATCTTCAGCGGCATGTCATTACGATTCGCAATTCTCATAGAATCCCCTCCGCCATGCTTGAATAGGGTGGTGCTTAACCTCAGTTGATCCCTATTAGTATATGGACGAGGGTGGAAATTTATACTATGCGCAGATGAAAATGAAGAATGGTGGAGGGGCGGCAGCGTGCTGATTGCATTTGATTCGACGCAGCAGGCACTACGTGCCGAGATGCTGCTAGAGTATGCGGACATCGAAATCGATATAAGGCCTACGCCGAAAGAGATTACAGCAGGCTGCGCGTTATCGATCGATTTTGCGGATACGGATGTAGGGGAAGTTAGTCGCGTCATCACGCAGGAGAAGGTAGAGATAAGAGGCTTATTCAAGCTAACGGAAGCCGGATATGAGTCCGTCGCGTTAGCGGAATAGGATAATAGGCTATACTAGCGATTGAAGGCGGTGGATGACGCATGCTCAAGATCGGGACCGAATGGGAGCATTCCGTCGATACGGTGAGGAACTGGCTGACCGATGACGCGATGTGGATCGCTGCCGGCATCGCGGTAATTCGCGCCGTGCTGATCCTGTTGATCGGCCGCATCGTGATCTGGGTCATACATAAGGCGCTGACGTATATGATATTGAATCGACATTCGACCCGGCTTCATGTCGAGCAACGGCGCGTCCAGACGATCGGCAAGCTGCTGAAGAACGTGGCCTCCTATGTCGTCTACTTCATCGTGATGCTGCTGGTGCTGTCCGAGTTCAATATCAATCTAGGTCCGCTGCTTGCGGGAGCAGGCGTGGTAGGGCTCGCGATCGGGTTCGGCGCGCAGAGCTTGGTGAAGGACGTCATTACGGGCTTCTTCATCATTCTGGAGGATCAATTCGCGGTAGGGGATGTTATTCAGACAGGCACCTATAAGGGAACGGTGGAGATGATCGGCTTAAGAGCTACGCGCCTCTCGAGCTGGACAGGGGAAGTATACATCATTCCGAACGGCTTGATTAACGAAGTGACGAACTACTCCTTGCGCAATTCGCTGGCGATCGTGGATGTAGCCATCGCTTATGAAGCGGATATCGACCGGGCGATCGCGGTGATCAGGGAGACGGTATCGACGGTTGCGGACGAGAACCTCGCGAAGCCGGCCGAGGTGCTCGGCATTCAAGCGCTAAGCCCAACCGAGGTTACGCTTCGCGTAATCGCCGAATGCAGGCCGAACGCGCAGGCCGTCGTGTCGCGCAAGCTAAATGCGGAGATTAAGAAGGCGCTCGACGCGCAGGGGATCGAGATGCCGGGTCCAAGAATGGTGACGTATTATCGAGGAGATCGGGGAGGGGTATAGGATGGAGCGCAAACAGTTCGAACTAGGGGATGTCGTACTCATGAAGAAGCCGCATCCGTGCGGGGCGAACGAGATGGAGGTGATCCGCATGGGGATGGATATTCGGATCAAGTGCGTGGGCTGTAAGCACAGCGTGCTTGTCCCCCGCGCGAAGTTCGAGAAGAACATGAAGAAGGTGCTGCGAAGCGCATCGGACGGGGGCGAATCGGCCGTTCAGTAGCGAGAATATTCCGACTTTTCTCCGCGGTGCGTTTGGACGCTTTTGCATGTTGCATCGGACAAGTGTGTGTGATAGAATGAGTCTTGCTTGAAAAATACGTCGACGTGAACGAGCAGCATGACGTGCCGGCGACATCCATACGGAGAGGTACCCAAGAGGCCCAAGGGGGCTGACTCGAAATCAGCTAGGCGTGTCACAGCGTGCGTGGGTTCGAATCCCACCCTCTCCGCCATACATACCGACAGACGACTCGTAAGAGTCGTTCTTTTTTTATTTTAGTCATCAAGGAAAAGAGCCCCTTGCGGGGCTCTTCCGACGGTGATGGATTCGGTTGTAGAGTCATCATGTTCTTCTTCAAGCGTCGAGAAACTTACAGGTGCATCTTGCGATGCGCGTGTGTTGCAGACAGTGTGTCTTTGGCACATCCCCTCGCTTCTTTTAAGCTGAATCGAACTGTTCCTCTTGCGGTTGTTGCGTTATCACGTTCAACGGAACCACACCTCTCTTGTCACCGTCGTTTAGTATGATGTCCGGATGCCGCCCTGCTTATTCATCGTTGCGCACAATTTTTTGGCCGAGGCCGCGATCCGCTTAAGACATTCGCTTCCACTTGCGATTGTGGTTGGACGTGTCGGGGAAGCGCTCGCCCTTCTTGAGCGTAATTTTGCGGGGGCTCTCGATGCCCATGTGAAAAGCGCGTTCGCCGACCTCCATATAGACGCCGTCATTGGGAGCTCTGTGACCAGGGTTGAATTGCGACCATTCGCCCATGCGATGAACCTCCTTCGCGGTCTGTAGGGTTGTGGACAGCCTGCATCCCCTTATAGTGTGGCGCAGTTCATGGCCGCTCATGAGCGGTAACAATGTACAGACATAAGGGCCGTCGGCGTCGCATAACAATTGGCGCTTGCCTAACCTGTCTGAAATTTGATATAGTAATATGGTATGCGAGTTAATCCAATTATCTCGCTCCTTGCTCCTTCGGGAGCCGCTTAGTCCAAGAGGAGGTGAACAGAATGCGCAAATACGAAGTGATGTACATTATCCGACCTGACGTTGAACAGGAAGCGGTTCAAGCACTCGTCGAGAAGTTCAATGGCATCATCGGTAACGGTGGAGAAGTCACGAAGACTGACGTGATGGGTAAACGCCGCCTTGCGTATGAGATCAACAAGATTCGTGACGGCATCTACGTGCTGGTCCACTTCAATGCCCCTGCTGAGGTCATTGTAGAACTCGACCGCGTCATGAAGATTACGGATGAAATCATCCGCTCGTTGATCGTCAAAGACGTAGCGTAATAACGGCTTAGGCCGATATTCGCGGGTACGTCGAGCAAGGGATAACCGATTGGGAGGTCCAAGCTATGTTGAACCGTGTTATTCTTATCGGGCGACTCACGAGGGACCCCGAAATGCGATATACGCCGTCCGGTGTGGCGGTAACGCAATTTACGCTGGCAGTCGATCGCCCGTTCACGAGCGGCGGCGGCGAGCGGGAAGCCGATTTCATTCCGATCGTGACGTGGCGGCAGCTAGCCGAGACGTGCGCGAACTATCTCCGCAAGGGGAGACTGGCAGCCGTTGAAGGCCGTATCCAGGTACGCAACTACGAGAACAATGAAGGCAAGCGCGTCTACGTGACGGAAGTCATCGCGGACAACGTACGCTTCTTGGAATCGGCGAACCGGGAAGGCGGCGGAGCCCGCGAAGAAGGCGGGAACTACGGCGGAGGCAACTCCGGCGGCGGGAATAGCGGTGGAGGCGGCGGTTACGGCGGCGGAGGCGGAAGCTATGGCGGCGGCAGCGGCGGTAACGCTGGCGGCGGTCGCGGCGGCAATGCTTCGCGGAACAACAGCGATCCATTCTCGGATGACGGACGTCCAATCGACATATCGGAAGATGATCTGCCGTTCTAAGATCAGCACCCGCGGGGTACTGACTTAGAGCTGAACCAACGACGAAAGGGAGGATAACGATGAGCTTTAAGCCAAGAGAGAACGACGGCGAGCGTCCAGAGCGCAAGTTCGGCCGTAAGGGCGGACGTAACAAGCGTCGGAAGGTTTGCTTCTTCACCGTGAACAAGATCACGCACATTGACTATAAAGATACGGAACTGCTCAAGAAATTCATCAGCGAGCGCGGCAAAATTTTGCCACGCCGCGTGACGGGTACGAGCGCGAAGTATCAGCGTGCACTGACGATCGCAATCAAGCGTTCGCGCCAAGTTGCACTGCTGCCTTACACGACGGAATAGTCTGCTGCATGCGTAATGAAGCACCTCGAATCTCGCCGCTAACGCGGGGATCGAGGTGCTTTTGCGTATGCGGCTACTTCGCGCATTCGAACGAACCATAGCGGGCAACCTATGTCGAACTTGCCTGTGAAGGGAGGCTGTAAGCTATGCCGCGTTCAGATAAACCGAATGAGACATCGAATACCGTAGCGGGCATCAATACGCCGGCCAGCCGCGAGGACAATGCCGCTACCGATCCGATTGCGGGAGCGGTAGCAGGGATCATGGATAATCTGCAGCATGCACTGGTAGGAGACGATAACGAACAACACCCTAACCGGGATCACAAGGCATGATCGCAAGCGAAGCAGTCGTCCGCAAGGACGGCTGTTTGTCGTCCGGTCACATCTGGCGGCTCTGGCGCTCGGCGATGTCGCCTACGATGGGCAGCTTGAACAGCTTGCCCTGGAGCGCGAGCAGCATGCAGGCAATCCAGAGGATGAAGGACAGCGGGACGAGCAGAATGCCGACAATCCATCCGATGATCGGGATAAAACCAAGCACCAGATTGATCACCAAGAGCGCAGCGGAGACGAGAATCGATTGCATGGCATGAAATTTAACGAACCGACTGTCCTTCTCAATCGTCAAAAAGATAATGCCGGTTATAAAGCCAAGGACGTAGGTGAGCAAACCTGCTGTCCGCGTGTCGAGACCGGTTGAGGATTTGGTGCCTTCAGGCTCCCGCATAGGTATTCCTCCTTCGATTGACTATTCGTCTTCTATCACGTGTATTCGTGAGCGAAGCTTAATATGACAACCTGTTCCAGACCATAGCGAGCTGTAACATTCCCGTCGCCGATCGCGTTATTATGCAGGGATGACGAGTTGCGACGATTAAGGTGTACGACGAGAGGAGATCGGGCAGGATGAGATTAACACGCAAGAGCCGGTGGATGGCGGGTATTGCTGCCGTCGTCATCGCGCTCGGGGCGCTTGGCTATATGAATCGAACGGCAGTGGCGCTATGGGGCTTCGACGTGTTCTTCAAGGATCAGGTGGAGGATAAGCTCGAGCGTTCTTATCAACCGCTGAAGCGACGCGAAGCGCAGGAGAGTGCGCCGAGATCGGAGCCTATGAGCCATGAGCCGAAGCAAAAGCAGAAGCAGAAGCCGTTCACGATGCTGCTGCTCGGCGTAGATGCGCGCGGCAAGGAACAGGGGCGATCTGATACGATGATCCTCTCCGTGGTGCGCCCTGCCGACAGCGCCATGCTGATGGTATCGATTCCGCGTGACACGCATGTGGAGATTGAAGGGCATGGCGGGGATAAAATCACGCATGCCTATGCCTACGGCAAGGCAGAGCTTGCGGTCGATACGGTCGAAGGGTTGTTTGACGTGCCGATTGACCATTATGCGTCGATCAATTTTCTCGGATTCAAGGACGTGATCGATGCGATGGGTGGCATCGCGCTGCCGATCGAGAAGGATCTGGTGAACGACGACCCGGACCACGAGAAGTTTGTTGTCAAAGCGGGGCAGCCGCTTTACAATGGTAATGACGCGCTTAATTACGTGCGTTTCCGCGAGGATGCAGGCGGCGACAGCAGCCGAACGGGAAGGCATCAGGTGTTCATTCATGCCATTCTCGACAAGGCGTCAGAGGTCGGACAATGGACCAAGATTCCGGATCTCATCGATATAATGGGCAATAACTTTACGACCGATATCCGGCCGAGCGCCACCATCGAGCTGGCGAAGGCGATGCTGACCGGCGATACGCGGACGATCCACAGCCACACGCTGAAGGGCGAGGGCAAGCGCAAGACGCGCGGAGGCGCATGGTACTACTATGCGGACGAACAGGATCTTGAGCAATCGAAGGCGATGATTAACGACTGGCTGATTGCGGGTAAGGAATTATCCGAGCTGCAGCTGCCGGAAGAGGCAGCCGCCAAGAAACAGCAGAAGGGGTTGGCGGCGGCAGCTTCTGCGGCGGAGTAAGGTAAGCAGCAGATGGCGTAGATGGCATGGGACATGGGAAGTAAGAGGGACGAGGAAAGCGGGGAATGTAGGATGAACATCGCGTTTTTCCTGCTGCCGAAGCAGGAGGTTGCCTGCGTAACTGCGGATTCCACGCTCAGGCAGACACTCGAACGTATGGAGTATCACCGCTATACCGCAGTGCCGATCCTGGATGCAGAGGGCGGCTACGCGGGGACGGTAACGGAAGGCGACCTGCTCTGGTACTTGAAGAATCACCCGGAGATTACGTTCGCGGAATCGCATCGGGTGAGGCTGGCGGATGTGCCGCTACGGCTGGACAACCGCACCGTGCAGATCGACGCGAAGATGGAAGACCTGATCTCGCTGGCGAAGGTGCAGAACTTCGTGCCGGTAACCGACGATATGAACCGGTTCATCGGCATCGTAAGGCGCAGCGACATTATCGATTATTGCGCAGGCGTCATGCTGGAATACGTGAAGGAAGGCGGCATGACAGCCGCCGCAACGAATGAGTGAGCAGCAGCTCCGTTCGGGAATGGCAGAAGGATTCTAGGAGGCAGACATGACAAGACAACGTAATGGCGCGGGACGGGGTTCATCCCGATTCCGCGCGCTGCTGCTGATCGCCGCGCTGGCCGCGGCGGTCTTAGCGGCGTTCCTCTATTGGCAGATGGCCGGAGATCAGGCAGGTACGCCTGCGCCGGGTGACCCGGCCGGACAAGCAGCCGAGCAGAATAACGGCAGTGATGAAGCGAATTCGGGTACGGATGCGCCGGATAACTCGGCTGCGGAAGGCAACGATGGGACTGGGGATGGCGAAGGCAACGACGGCGAAGGCGACGCCGACAGCGACGAAGGACAAGCCTATGACCCCGATGCAGAGGTCACGCAGGCTGACCTCGATACGCAGTATGATACGGTCATCCAGAACGGACGCGTCATCAATCCGGAGACGAAGCTCGACCGTGAAGGCTTGAACGTCGGCATCAAGGACGGCGTGATCGGTGTCGTCACCTCGAAACCGATCAAGGGCGATAAGGTCATCGATGCGACAGGGCTGGTCGTGGCGCCAGGCTTCATCGACAATCTGTCGTACGATCCGAATCCCGTAGGCGTGTGGACGAAGATCGCCGACGGCGTCACGTCGAACATCGCGATGCACGGCGGCACGACGAACCCGAAGGTGTGGTACGCCCATTATGAGCGCGACATGCCGCCGGTTCACTTCGGCGCTTCGTTCTTCTCGATGCAAGCGCGTAACCAATTCAAGCTGAGCCGTTACGCGAACGCGACGCCGGCCCAGATCGCCAAGCTGAAGGAGCAAGCGGAGGCGGCACTGAATAACGGTGCGCTCGGCATCTCGTTCAGCCTCGAATATGCGCCGGGCACGAATGCCGACGAAGTACTCGAGCTGATGGAGGTTGCGAAGGCATACAACGTGCCGGTCTACTTCCACGGCCGTTACTCGGACGTGCAGGAGCCGGGCACCGAGACCGACACGATGAAAGAGCTGATCGAATACGCGCGGATCAGCGGCGCGGCCGTGCATATCGATCACATCAACAGCACCGGCGGCACGTTCGATATGGAAGCGGCGCTGAAAATGATCGAGGAAGCGCGTGCCGAGGGGCTCGATATTACGGCATGTACATACGCTTATGATTATTGGGGGACGTACCTCAATTCAGCGCGTTTCGATGAAGGCTGGCAGGAACGGTTCCTGATCGGTTATAACGACCTGCAGATTGCCGGAACGAGCGAGCGGCTCACGGCCGAATCGTTCCGCAAGTATAAGGCAGAGGGCAAGCTGGCGGTCGCTTACGCGATTCCGTCCGAAGCCGTCGTGAAGGCATTCCAGGCACCGTACGTCATGATCGGCAGCGATGCGATTCTGGAGCCGGGCTACAACAATCATCCGCGCGCTTCGGGCAACTTCGCGCGCGCGGTCGGGCTGTACGTCCGCGAACAGAACGTGGTGCCGTTGATCGACATGATCGACAAGCTCAGCACGATGCCGGCGCAGCGGCTCGAGAAGCAGTCGCCGGCGCTTCAGAAGAAGGGCCGGATCGCGAAGGGAATGGACGCCGACATCGTGATATTCGATTATGCAACGATCGGCGACCGTTCCACGGTCGAGAATCCGGAGCTGCCGTCGGCCGGCTTCACGCACGTGCTCGTCATGGGGCAGCTTGCGCTCGAGAACGGCGAAGTCAATAAGAAGGTGCGTCCGGGCGAGCCGATCCGCAGCGAGTTCATCCGCTTCTCGGCACAGACGGGTCAACTGGCATGGGAAGGCGCCGAGGGCGACTATCCGGTCATCGCATACCGCGATCGCGCTTATGTAGACCTGAACGTGCTGGCGCTGAACGGGTACAAGCTGACATGGGACAAGGTTACGCATACGTATGCCGTCGAAGAGCTGACCGGCGGATCGAATGGCGCAGACGTGCCAGCGCCGGACGCATTGCCGGCCAAGGGCACGTTGATGCTGGAGCGGGGCTACAAGGCGAAGGCGCAGAACGGCGCCGAGACGGAGCTGCTCTCCATCGGCGATCGCGCATTCGCGCCGCTGTCGTTCCTCGAGGACATGGGCCTGAACGTATCGGACGAAGGCGACGTATTCTGGGTCGTCCGGCCGTAACAACCCTGTTCAAAATGTCGGTTGTCAGCGCCAAGAAGGTTGGACGATGGTAGAAAATGAGGAGCGCAGTGTAGTCAAAGCTACATGAGCACCGGAATTTTCGCCAGCGTTCAAGATTCGACGTCGAATAGGCTTCCCGAGTTGCCTCGCGATCACAATTGACAAACAGCCCCTTGTTGAACTGCTGATGGCAGAACGGCAGGGGGCTTTCTCGTCCAGCCACAACCCAATGCGCCGCGTGAATACTTTATGCTATAATGGGCAATATCGTGCGTGTTCAGTAAGGTCAGCACGCGGACATTATGAGCAATCTCTTAAAGCTTGAGCGCCAAGGAGTGAATAAGTACTTGAAGACGGGCTATAGACCGCTGTTATGGAGCGCGGCCGCGTTGTTGCTGCTGCTATCCGCCGCTGTACCTGGATTGAATCTATTGACCGTCATCCTGCTGACGGTGCCCTGCATCGTGCTGTACGCCACGCTGCCCCCGCTGTCCTTCGCGGTTCATCTCGGGGTCGTATGGCTAATCGGCCTCGCATTAATGGGACCGTCAGCCTTGTTGATCGGCTTCTTCTTCCTTATGCCGGCCATCGTCATCGGCCACCTGTACAAGAAACGGGCGACGGCCCGTACCGTCATTACGCTCGCGACCATTACGATCCTGGCGCAATTTCTGCTCGAGCTCCTGCTGTTCTCGGCAATCTTCGATTACCATCTGATCGCTGAGCTGAAAGTCATGATGCGCGAGAATCTGACCACAATGGAGGAGCAGGGGCTGCTAACCGGCTGGTCGTCGGACACGACCGAAGCCGTCATCAATGCGGTCATGCGTTCGCTGCCGGTCACCCTGATCATCGCTTCGTTCCTGATGGCCGCCGTCTCACACGCGTTGGCTAGACGGGCGCTGAAGGGCTCCGATCTGGAGGTGCAAGCCTTCCGGCGCGCGAAGGATTGGATGCTGCCGAAGTCATTCGTCTTCTTGTACCTCATTGTAATGGTGCTGGACATGATGATGCCGGAGAAAGACAATTCGTATATGTCGACGGTGGTCATCAATCTGCTGCCGCTGCTACGTTTTGCATTTACGATTCAGACGATCGGATTCTTCTTCTTCCTGGCGGCACAGAAGAGCTGGCCTCGCATCGTTCCGCTCTTGATCGCGATTCCGGTGTTCTTGTTCCCGCCATTAAGCTTGATCGGCGTCCTGGACGTCGCGTTCCCGATTCGTAAATCGTTCATGAAACCTTAGTAAACAGGGGCGGATGGAATGCCGAATTTTCTCATTAACAGATGGCACGGGATGCACCATGTATGGGCGCTCGTGCTCGTCGTCGCTTTAACGCTGGCGCTTGCCTGGTACGATTGGGTGCTCGGATTGCTCGGGCTGATCGCGACCGGGGCGCTGGCCGTATTCACGATCCTTGCCGAGCGCGCTTTTCGCAGGGACTTGAGGAGCTATCTAGGTACGCTCTCGTACCGCATCAAGAAGACGGGCAATGAAGTCATCAGCGAGCTGCCGTTCGGCATCGTGCTGTACAACGAAGAGAAGTTCGTCGAATGGCATAACCCGTTCGTGGCGCAAATGCTGGGCAAGGATTCGGCAGTCGGCCTGCCGCTGTCCGAGCTGTTCCCGGTCCTAGCGGGCAAGGAGAAGGACAAGGAGAAAGACAAGGCGGACGGCAAGCTGGAGGTCTGCATCGGCGACAAGGTGTTCGAGCTGCTGTTCAAGCCGGAGGAACGGCTCCTGTACGTCGTGGATATCACGACACGCTGGAACATTGCCAAGCGGTACGACGACGAGAAGCTTGCGCTGGGCGTCGTCATGATGGATAACCTCGAGGAAGTCACGCAGGGAATGGACGACCAGCACCGTTCGGCGCTGCTGTCGAAGGTGACCGCGGAGATTACCGAGTGGGCGCAGCGCTATCAGATGTACCTGCGCCGCCTGACCTCGGATCGCTACTTGATCATTACCGACCAGAAGACGCTGAAGCTGCTCGAGGCGTCGCGGTTCGTCATTCTGGATGAAGTGCGGGAGATGACGTTCGATCAGAAAATCCCGATGACGCTTAGTATCGGCATCGCGACGGGCGCGTCAAATACGATCGAGCTGGGGCAATGGGTGCAGGCGAGCCTCGATATCGCGCTCGGCCGCGGCGGCGACCAGGCTGCGATCAAGGTCGGGCAGCGTCAGACGTTCTACGGCGGCAAGTCGAATGCCGTGGAGAAGCGGACCCGCGTACGGGCGCGCGTCGTCGCGCATGCGCTTCGGGACCTCATGAAGGACAGCGACAATATTATCATCATGGGCCACCGGATGCCGGACATGGATTCGGTCGGCGCGGCAATCGGGGTGCTGAAGGCTGCCGAGCTGTTCCAGAAGGAAGCCTATATCGTGCTGGAGGGCATCAATCCCGCGATCGACAAGATGATGGACATGATCAAGGACGAGGAGCGCTTGGCACGCCGATTCGTGACGCCGGAACAGGCACTCGGACTGATGCAGCCGCGTTCGCTCGCGGTCGTCGTCGATACGCATAAGGTGACGATGGTGAAGGAGCCGAAGCTGCTGGCCGCGACCGATCGCATCGTCGTGGTCGACCATCATCGCCGGGGCGAAGAATTCATCACGAACCCGGTGCTTGTGTACATGGAGCCGTATGCATCATCGACTTGCGAGCTCGTGACCGAGCTGCTGCAGTATATTCATGACCGCGTCGCGCTGGACGTCACGGAAGCGACGGCGCTCTTGGCCGGCATTACGGTCGATACGAAAAATTTCTCGCTGCGTACGGGAGCGCGGACGTTCGAGGCCGCGTCTTTCCTCAGACGCAACGGGGCGGATTCGACGCTTATTCAGCGCATGCTGAAGGAAGACCTCGAGGAGTACAACAAGAAGGCCGAGATCATCAAGCATGCGGCGATCCATTACGAGCATATCGCGATCGCGGTCACCGAGCCCGGCCGCAAGTACGCGCAGCTCCTCATTGCGCAATCGGCGGACACGCTGCTCAACATGACCGACGTGCTCGCATCGTTCGTCATCGGCGAGCGCCCGGACGGGCTGATCGGCATCAGCGCGCGGTCGCTCGGCCACATGAACGTGCAGATCGTCATGGAACGGATGGGCGGCGGCGGACATCTCACGAATGCGGCGGCACAGCTGGAGGGCACGGTCGGCGAGGCGGCTGCCAAGCTTAGAGCGATACTGGATGAAATCGAGAAGGAAGAGGGGTTATTCGAATGAAGGTCATTTTCCTGCAAGACGTGAAGGGGCAAGGCAAGAAGGGCGAGGTCAAGAACGTATCGGAGGGCTATGCGCGCAACTTCCTGCTCCCGAAGGGACTCGTGAAGGAAGCGTCCGACGGCGCGATGAAGACGCTGGAGGTTCAGAGCGCTTCCGAGCAGAAGAAGAAGGAACGGGAGAAGGAAGACGCGCAGAAGCTGGGCGAGCGCCTCGGCGAGCTGACCATCGGCATTAAGGCGAAGGCCGGCGAAGGCGGAAGGCTGTTCGGCGCCATCACGAGCAAGCAAGTGGCCGAGGCGCTGGCTGCGCAGGGCATCACGATCGACAAGCGCAAGATCGAGCTCGCCGAGCCGATTCGCACGCTCGGCGTCACGCAGGTGCCGGTCAAGCTGCATCCTGCTGTCAAGGCAACGCTGAAGGTACAAGTAACGGAAGAGTAACGCTACGCATACGAATGACAAGCCATGTCTCATAACTAACGTACGAACTCTTGGAGGGATACAGGGATGATAGAGACGGAAGCTCCCATGTTCGATAGAGTACCGCCGCAGAACCTGGAAGCGGAGCAGGCGGTACTCGGCTCCGTGCTGCTCCAAGCGGAGGCGCTCGTCTCGGCGATGGAGCGGCTGCGCAGCGAGGACTTCTACGCGCCGGGCCATCAACTCATCTACGAGGCGATGATCGAGCTCGGCGAGGATAACCAGCCGATCGATCTCGTGACGTTAACGGCGAGTCTGCAGGATAAGGGGCAGCTCGAAGAGATCGGCGGCGTATCGTATCTGGCGAAGCTGGCTACCGGCGTGCCGACGGCAGCGAACATCGATTACTATGCGCAGATCGTAGAAGAGAAATCGCTCATGCGGCGGTTGATCCGGACGGCGACGGAGATCGTGCAGAACGGCTATGCCGCGACGGACGAGGTCAGCGTGCTGCTGAGCGAAGCCGAACAGCGCATCCTCGAAATTTCCAACCGCCGGTCGAGCAGCGGCTTCATCTCGATCCGGGACGTGCTCATGGAAGTGTTCGAGCGCGTCGAATTCCTCTACAGCCACAAGGGCGGCACGACGGGCATCCCGTCCGGCTTCCCGGACCTGGACAAGATGACGTCCGGCTTCCAGCGCAACGACTTGATCATCGTCGCGGCGCGGCCATCGGTCGGCAAGACGGCCTTCGCGCTCAACATCGCGCAGAACGTCGGCGTGCGCGCCCGCGAGACGGTCGCGATCTTCAGTCTCGAGATGTCCGCCGCCCAGCTCGTTCAGCGTATGGTCTGCGCGGAGTCGAACGTCGATGCCGGCCGCATGCGGACAGGCTATCTGGAAGGCGACGACTGGGAGAAGCTCACGATGGCGATCGGCGCCTTGTCGGAGGCGAACGTCTATATCGACGACACGCCCGGCATTACGGTCGCCGACATCCGTGCCAAGTGCCGCCGCCTCAAGAAGGAGAAGGGGCTGGGCATGATCATGATCGACTACTTGCAGCTGATCCAAGGCCGCGGCAAGGCGGGCGAGAACCGGCAGCAGGAAGTATCCGAGATCTCCCGGACGCTGAAGCAGATCGCCCGTGAGCTGGAAGTGCCGGTCATTGCGCTGTCGCAGCTCAGCCGTGGCGTCGAGCAGCGGCAGGACAAGCGCCCGATGATGTCCGACCTTCGGGAATCGGGCTCGATCGAGCAGGATGCCGACATCGTCGCGTTCCTGTACCGGGACGATTATTACGACAAGGAATCCGAGAAGAAGAACATCATCGAGATCATCATCGCTAAGCAGCGTAACGGTCCGGTCGGCACGGTCGAGCTGGTCTTCTTGAAAAACTTCAACAAGTTCGTCAGCCTCGATCATTCGCAGGCGGCGGCGGGGATGGCCTCATAGATCAATTCCGAACAATCGCACGGAACACCGTGCGATTGTTCGCTTTTCTCGGTTGACACGGGTAGGGCGTACTGATACACTAGTGATGCTGCCTTCAGAAGCCCGGAATATGCTATGGCTTGCAGGGCGGCAAATTTCGGCGTGTTGTTTTTGCACGTTGCGGGGGTATGCGCATGTCTACGGTAGTGGTCGTCGGCACCCAATGGGGAGACGAAGGGAAAGGCAAGATTACCGATTATTTGGCGGAAGGCGCGGACGTCGTCGCTCGTTATCAAGGCGGCAACAACGCAGGCCACACGATCCTGATCGGTGACAAGAAATATAAGCTCACCATGATCCCATCCGGCATCTTCAACGAGAACAAGATCTGCGTCATCGGCAACGGCATGGTTATCAATCCGTCCGCGCTGATCGACGAGATCAACTATATTCATGAGCACGGCTTCTCTTCGGAGAATCTGAAGATCAGCGACCGTGCCCATGTCATCATGCCTTATCATATGGTGCTCGACGGCCTCGAAGAGGACCGCAAGGGCGACAATAAGATCGGCACGACGCGCAAGGGCATCGGCCCTTGCTACATGGATAAGGCGTCGCGCAGCGGCGTGCGCATCGCGGACCTGATGGACGCGGAGGAGTTCTCCTCGAAGGTGCGCCACCTGGTCAGCGAGAAGAACCATGTGATCAAGCAAGTATACGGCTCGGCCGAGCTGCTGGATGCCGAGGCGATCATTCAAGAATACTTAGGCTACGCGGAAGTACTGCGTCCATACGTGACGGACACGTCCGTCGTGCTTAACGATGCGATCGATTCCGGCAAGAAGGTCTTGTTCGAGGGCGCGCAAGGCGTCATGCTTGACATCGACCAAGGCACGTATCCGTTCGTAACGTCCTCGAACCCTACGGCAGGCGGCGTGTGCATCGGCTCCGGCGTAGGTCCATCGAAGATCGAGCAGGTCATCGGCGTGGCCAAGGCGTACACGACGCGCGTCGGCGACGGTCCGTTCCCGACGGAGCAGACGAATGAAGTCGGCGATTACATCCGGGAGAAGGGCTTCGAGTACGGCACCGTTACGGGCCGTCCGCGCCGCGTCGGCTGGTTCGACACGGTCGTCGTCCGCCATGCCCGCCGCGTCAGCGGCATCACGGGCCTGTCGCTGAATTCGCTCGACGTGCTGACGGGTCTTGAGACGGTGAAGATCTGCACGGCGTACAAGATCGGCGATCAAGTGATCGAGCACTACCCGGCGAGCCTGAAGACGCTCTCCGAGTGCGAAGCGGTCTACGAGGAGCTGCCGGGCTGGAGCGAGGACATCTCGAACGCGAAGACGCTGGACGATCTGCCGGCTACGACGCGCCGATACGTCGAGCGCGTATCCGAGCTGACGGGCATTCCGATCGCGATCTTCTCGGTCGGCCGCAACCGCGAGCAGACGAATCCGGTCGTGAAGATTTACAAGTAAGGGTAGACGCGATAAGCCTGCATCTCCGCTAAGGGAGGGGCAGGCTTTTTGGTGCGGTGCCGACGAATGATTTTCCGCTTGCGGTGAATGGAGTGCTTGAAGGCTGACCATACTGCTAAGTATGCCCCTTATGGGAATTATTTGGCAGGAGTGTGATTAGCATGTGGAAAATGTTCGGCTGGCTCGGCAGAACGGTAGCGGCGGGCCTCATTGTAAGCTTCTTGGCGATCTGGACGGCCGGTTATATCGTCAACAGTTATGTAGAGACGCTGCTGAAGCAGTATAATCTGCCGATGGAGACGCAGCCGATGGCGCTCTCCGGCGTGTGGGGCACGCTGTGGGGCGCGGACGCTCCGAGCGGCGGCCAGGCCAAGGATGAGCCTTCCTTGATGACCGACAGTCAAGCGAGCTCGGGCAAGGCTGCGGCAGATGCGGGCGATGCGGCGGAGTCGGATGCAAGCGGGACGGACCCGGCCGCGGAGGACGCTTGGTCGGGAATAGATGAGCAAGCGGATGGAGCGGACAGCACGGATGCGGATGCGGCTGCTGACGGAGCGCAGGCGGATGCGCAGAACGCGTCAGGGAGCGATGCGGGAGAAGCTTCGGAAGAGACGGGCTCAGGCACGGGCCTGGAGGCGCAGGCAGGCGCGCAGCGGGAAGAGACGGTCCTGACGCCGGATGAGCTGGCGGATGCGCGCGACGCGATGACGGATGAGGATCGGAATAAGCTGTTCGCGATTCTTGTCAGCAAGCTGCCGCAGGAAGAGTGGCAGACGATCTCTACCTATGTCGAGTCGGGGCTGACCGAGTCGGAGCTTACGAATGTCCAACAGATTGTCGCAAAATATCTAAATCGGGCAGAATATGACGAACTAATGGAAATTCTGAGTAAATATTAATCCGTTAGTCGCAAGGCTTCGGTTGCCCCTTCCGTAAAGGCTATGTTAAAGTAAAAGGCGTGATGGCCCGGCTACAGCTGGGTACATTCGCCTTTTTTTGACGGAATAGGGGATATGACAAGAGGAACGACGACAACCGATTGCGATAAGGAGAGTATCATGACCGTTCTCAGGGACCAGAACCGGGAAGAGGCAGAGCAGGGGCAATCGCCTTCGAGCTTCAGCCGCCGGGTGCAAGACTTGAAGGGCAAGATGCAGCAACATACTGCAAGCTTGAACGCCGCGCTCGAGCGAATCGGGAAGAAGCGGATCATGCTGGCAGGGGGAGCGCTGACACTCCTCGCAGTCGCCGGGTTCGGCGGCCAAGCATACATACAAGCGAATACCGTAGATTATTATGAAGTGTATCGGAACGGCGTGGCGATCGGCACCGTAGACGCGCCGGAGACCGTGGAAGCGATGCTGGCCGCGAAGAAGGCGGAGTTGGCGGAGGCGAATCCAGGGCTGCAGATGGAGCTTGAAGCAGGCGAGATCGTCTACACCCCTGAAAGGGCTTACAAAGCGAATCCTGACAGTGAAGAGACGATCGGCAAGCTGGCAGGCATGCTGACGTCGCACGCCGTAGGCGTCGAGGTCAGGGTGAACGGCAAGCTGATCGGCATCGCGAAGGATCAAGCGACGGCGGACAATGTGCTGCAGCGGGTGCAGTCGAAGTACGTACCGGCCGGCAAGGCTGCAGGCAAGATGGAAGTAACCGCGCTGGCTTTCACCGCAGACGCGGCTAAGACTGCGGCTGCGGACCCGACTGAGCCGAAGAGCAACGTCAAGTCGGTCGGCTTCGTGGAGAAGGTCGATACGCCGGTCGTCGACGTGGATCCGGGCCGGATTCAAGATGCCGACACGCTCTATGAGCGGCTCGTTACCGGCAATGCCAAGGCGACGAAGTATGTCGTGCAAGAGGGCGACTGCATCGGCTGTATCGCGCAGAAGTTCGGCATCTCGCCGCAACTGATCTATCAGAATAATCCGCACATCGACGGCGAGATGATTCGCGTCGGCGATGAGCTTGACCTGACCGTGCTGCAGCCGCAGTTGACCGTGCAGACGGTAGAGAACGTCACGGAGACGGAAGAGATCGAACCGGACGTCATCGTGCAGAAGAATGACGAGATGCGCGCCGGCCAGCAGAAGACGCTGCGCAAGGGTGAGCCGGGCCAACGGCTCGTGACGTATCAGCTCGTGAAGCAGAACGGCTTCCTGATGAGCGAGGAAGTGCTTGCCGAGGAGATCATTAAGCCGGCGGTCGCCGCGATCGTCGTGAAGGGCACGAAGGTCGTGCTGGGCGAGGGCTCGGGCAAGTTCGCATGGCCGGTATCCGGTGCGCGTCTGACGAGCAGCTACGGCCAGCGGTGGGGCAGGCTGCATAAGGGCATCGATATGATCGGCAACAAGAACATTCTGGCGGCCGATCATGGCGTCGTCACCTTCACCGGCACGAAGAAGGGCATGGGCAAGACGGTGATCATCGATCACAAGAACGGCTATACGACCGTGTACGGCCATCTGAGCAAGATCACGATCAAGAAGGGCGCCGTCGTCGAGAAGGGCGATAAGCTCGGGATCATGGGTAATACCGGCAATTCCACGGGCACGCATCTGCACTTCGAGATTCACAAGAACGGCAAGCCGCAGAACCCGAAGAAATTCTTGTAGCAGGCTACGATTTCACATCAAGCATCGCCTAAGCGGTTGTCCGCGGGGGCGGTGCTTTTTTGCGCTTGCGCGGGCTATGAAATATTAGAAATCCAAGAGAAGTTTCATTGGGACGAGGTAAGTGTCTATGGTAAACTAAGTAGAAGGATAGAGCAGCAATTACAGGACATGCGGATGACGGAGGTGTACTCGGATGCAGGGCAAAATTCTGGTCGTCGACGACGAGCAGCCGATCGCGGATATTCTGAAGTTCAATCTGGAAAAAGAGGGCTACGAGGTCATCTGTGCATGGGACGGGGCAGAGGCGGTACGGCTGGCGTACGAGGAGAAGCCCGATCTGATCCTGCTGGATCTGATGCTGCCGATCAAGGACGGGATGGATGTCTGCCGCGAGGTTCGCTCGCGCATGCAGACGCCGATTATCATGCTGACGGCGAAGGATACGGAGCTGGACAAGGTTCTCGGCTTGGAGCTGGGCGCGGACGATTATGTGACGAAGCCGTTCAGTACGCGCGAGCTATTGGCTCGGGTGAAGGCGCATCTGCGCAGGCAGCAGAAGCTGCAAGAGGTGCTTGCGTCCGGCAGCGATGCCGGCAGTAAGGGCGACGATCAAGCCGAAGAAAAGCAGGGCATGCGCTTGTTCAACTTGTTCATCGATACGGATATGTACGTGGTATACAAGGATAACGAACCGCTCGATCTGACGCATCGGGAATATGAGCTTGTCTACTATATGGCGCGCAATAGCGGCAAGGTGATGACGCGCGAGCATCTGCTGCAGGCGGTGTGGGGCTTCGAGTATTTTGGCGACGTGCGGACGGTTGACGTGACGATCCGGCGGCTGCGGGAGAAGATCGAGGACGACCCGAGCAAGCCGGAATACATCCTGACCCGCCGCGGCCTCGGCTACATGATGCGCAATCCTAAGTCGGGAGGCTTCGGTAACGGATGAAGGGCAGACGCCTCTTCCATACGATCCAAGTCAAGCTGATCATTATCTATGTCCTCCTCATCCTGATCGCGATGCAGCTGATCGGGGTGTACTTCATTAGCACGCTGAAGTCGTCGCTCAGCAGCTCGTTCACGAACAACCTGAACGAGCAGATGAACATGCTCACCGTCCTGGTGGAAGATACGCTCACTTCGGATCGCGTGCAGCAGGGCGAGACGACCGATGCGGAGATTACGCAGGATCTGAACAATCTCGTCAGCTCGCTCTTCAACATCAGCGAAGCGGAGATTCAGATCGTGGATGCGAACGGCAAGCTGCTAGCGACGTCGGTCGACGATCATCGCTCATACATCGGGCGGAAGAACACGGAGCTGGCGGTCAGCCGCGCGCTGCAGGGCATTCGCGACAATGAGGAAGAGATTATCGATTCGGACAATGTCCGCAAAAAGGTGATGGCACGTCCCGCATACGATACGCGAGATGGCCAGAGCAAGGTCATCGGTGCCGTGTACATCGTCGCCTCGATGAAGGAAATGTACGAGACGGTGAACGGCATCAACCGGATCTTCGTCTCGGGGATGCTGATCGCGCTCGGCCTGACCGGCGTGCTCGGCGTGCTGCTGGCCCATACGATCACGAATCCGATCAAGGGGCTGACGCGCCAAGTATCGGCGGTGGCCGAAGGCCGCTTCGACCAGCAGGTGCCGGTGTACAGCGATGACGAGATCGGCCATCTGAGCGAGGCATTCAACAATATGACCGAGCGGCTGCAGGAAGCGCTCTCCGCCAATGAGGAAGAGAAGGAGAAGCTGACGTCGATTCTCTCGAACATGAGCGACGGCGTCATTGCCGCGGACGAGCATGGCGTCGTCATTCTGACGAACCGCCGTGCGCGCGAGATGCTGGGGATCAAGGACGTCAGCGGCAATACGCTGTCCGCCGTGCTGGGGCTCGAGGAGAGCCGGATTCGCGAGCTGCAGACCGGCCTCGAGCATGCGGCGGTCATCCGGATGGACATGCCCGAACGCGAGGCGGAAGAGGAATGGCTGCTCCGCGTGACGTTCACCCCGATTCATCGCCGCGACAAGCGATCGGCGGGCACGATCGCGGTGCTGCAGGATGTCACCGAGCAAGAGAAGCTGGAGCGTTCGCGCCGCGAGTTCGTCGCGAACGTATCGCATGAGCTTCGAACGCCGCTGACGACGATCAAGAGCTATGTCGAGGCGCTCGACGACGGCGCGCTCGAGGAGCGGGAGCTTGCCTCGCGGTTCGTCGGGGTCATTCGCGGCGAATCCGAGCGGATGATTCGGCTCGTCACCGACCTGCTGCACCTGTCCCGGCTGGATTCGAATCAAGCGCCGCTGCGGCGCAAGGCCGTGAAGGTTCAGGAGATGCTCGAGGAGGTGTCTGACCGCTTCTCGTTCCAGCTGCGCCAGAAGCAGATCGGCAGCTCGGTTCTCATCGAGGAGGCGATCGACACGGCTTGGCTCGATCGCGACCAGATCGACCAAGTGCTGGATAACTTGATGTCCAATGCGATCAAGTATACGCAATCCGGCGGCCATATCGAGATCGCGGCACGCAGGCCGGATTCATCGTCGCTGGCGATCAGCGTGAAGGACAACGGCATGGGCATTCCGCAGAAGGATATTACGCGCATCTTCGAACGATTCTACCGCGTCGACAAGGCAAGGTCGCGCAATATGGGCGGTACGGGCCTCGGCCTGTCTATTGCCCGGGAAATCATTAAGGCGCATGGCGGAACGGTTCAATTGGAATCCGAATGGAATGAAGGCACGACGGTAACGTTCACGCTGCCAACCTTGCACGAAGGGAGCGAGGCCGGATGATCGAACGATTCAAGACAGGCGCGTTAGTCGTGCTGGTCGCGCTCAGTCTCGTGCAAAGCTATATGCTGGCCTATAGTGTGCCGACGCTGGGGGCCACTGTCAAAACCGAGCAGGAGTACATGTTAACGGAGACCATGGGAGAGACGGCGCGGATTGACCAGGTGATTTTTCCGGAGGATGTGGTGCTTCATCTCGGCGAAGATCGGCACAGCATCGTGTATCCCGGAAGCGGGTTCTTCGACCGGATCTATAGCCGGATCGTGTCTTCTGAATTCTCCGGTTTCCAGCGCGTGACACCCAACGTGCGAAATTGGTCCGAGATGCGGCGAAGCGGGACTGGGGTCGAACTTCGATTCGGCGAGGGCATTCCGGTGCAGCTGCTGCAACGCTTGATGCGCATCGACGGCGATCTGCTGTTCCTTAGCGATTCGATCAATCGAATCCTGATCGTGAAGGAAGAGGATCGGATCGATCTGGATATCTACTTCTTCAGCTCGGATGGCATGACGGTGTACGAACCGCTGCGCGCGAATGTATCGCTGTCAGACCTGGAGGACTTCGTCGGGCTCGGAGTGTATCTGACGCCTTATTATCTGTGGCGGGACGGCATCTATCTGCCTTCGACGCCGATCGAATCCGTGGAATACCGATTCAGCTATTCGGCGTATTCGCCGGAGCAGATGCAGCGCAATCTGTTCTTCGATTCGGAGAAGACGCGGTACCTGGAAGGACGGAACGGCTCGCAGATCTACACGGACGGCAAGCGCGGTCTGCAGCTGGAGTCCGGCGAGACCTGGATGGTCTATACGGATCCGGTGGCGCCGCCCGACAATCCGAACAACCTGACGAATAATGCGCTGGCTGCGCTGCAATTCGTGAATCAGCACGGCGGGTGGGACGGCATGCACCGGCTCATCGCGCCGAAGCGCGAGTCGGATGCAAGGACGATCCGGTTCCAGCAGTATTTCGGCCACTACCCGCTGATCGGCGCTTCGTTCCGCTACGGTCATATTAAGCTGGTGCTGCAGCAAGGCGTCGTCAGCGAATACGAACGTTCGCTGCTGACACGCGGACCGCGGACAGAAGAGAGCCTGCTGCGCTGGCTGCCCGGCGAAGAGGAGCTGCGCATGGCGCTGGAGAATTACGCGCGCCTGCGAGAGATCGTGGCGGTGTTCCCGGCGCAGTTCGTCTCGCTCACGGCCGAAGGCGAGCTGTACATGGAGCCGGTATGGGCCGCAAGGCTCGAGAACGGCACGCTGCAGTCGATCATGCGTGCATTGCCTGTAGGCACAGTGGTGAACGTGCCGGATGAGCAGGAGGGCGAAGAGGCGGATCCTGCGGATAACGCGGGCAGTGAGGATAGTACGGATCGTGCGGATCATGCGGATCGTGTGGATAATGCGGACCGTGTGGATGGTGCGGACGACGGTATGCAGGAGACTAGCGCTGGCGCGATGGCGGAACCGCTTGTGCCGAAGGCGCCAACGTTAGGGAATCGTGAATCGCAGGTGGCAGAGGATACCGAGTCCGAGCAAGGCCCGGGTAACGATCCTGAGCCGGAACCGGATGCGTCGAATGCGTCGGATACGCCAGAGGAATCGAATGATGCTGCTGAGGAATAAGGAGAGGAGGTCGGCGGAATGGACTGGGGCCGAGCCAAGAGCGTATTGATCATCTCATTCTTAATCTTGAACGTGATACTCGGCTACCAGCTCTGGCTGGACATGCGCGAGCGCTTGAACACGAACGTGGATCTGGCGGACTTGGCGCCGGAGACGCTTCGGATCATGCAAGAGAAGAACATTCGTCTGCCGGCCAACATTCCGTCCGAGACGCCTCGATTATCCGAGCTGACGTTCCGGTACACGTCGCGAGCGGGATTAACCGACAAAATCCGCCTGGAAACGCCTGTGAACAGCAGGATTGCTTTTTACGAGAGCGAATTATTAGAAGGACTAGGTTCCACGATTCCGCAGCTGGAGCAATATCGATTCGACGTGCCGACCCGGCGGGACGATGCGTTCGTGTTCCATCGGCTCAGCGAAGACGGTCGGCCGATGTTCGACGTGAAGCTGGAGCTGTACTATAGCAATCAGAAGATCGATGCCTACCGGCAGGATCTGATCGAGATCGTCGAGACGAAGCCGGGCGGCGAAGATGACGAACAGTCGGGAGCGACCGTGCTCGCGGCATCGAAGGCGGTCACGAATCTGATCGAGAACTATCTGCAGGCGGGGTCGGTGATCAGGGAAGTGCTCCTCGGGTATCACGGGCAGATTTTCAACTCGGATGATATTCAGGCTGCCGAGCCGGCATGGCGGGTGCTGCTCGAGGACGGGACGGTCTATTACGTCAATGCGATTAGCGCCGAGGTCGTGACGGAGGGCGATTCGCCAGGAGCGTCTGAGGTGCAGGGAGACGGGGCGGATGCATCCCCGGATGACATCGCCGAATAGAGAGAGATCGAGCGGAAGAGAGAAAGGACTAGAGAAACTTATGGGAATCCGATTTACGGTGCTGGCCAGCGGATCGACAGGCAATGCCACCGTGGTCCAGACAGATGAGGCGACCTTGCTGGTGGATGCCGGGCTGAGCGCCAAGAAGCTGGACGAGCTGATGCGGGAGAGAGGCGTGGCGGGCAAGGATATCAACGGGATTTTTGTCACGCACGAGCATTCGGATCATATCAAGGGGCTGGGCGCATTCGCGCGGAAGTACGAGCTCCCGGTGTACGCGAACGATGCGACTTGGGGAGCGATGGATAAGCATGTCGGCGCGATCGCGGACAGTAACCGGCGGATCGTAGCCACCGGGCAGTCGATCGAATTCGGCGACCTTCGCGTCGAATCGTTCCCGATCTCGCATGATGCCGCGGAGCCGGTGGGATACTGCTTCAACGACGGGGAGTGCAAGCTGAGCCTCGTGACCGACCTCGGCTACATGAGCGACAAGGTGAAGCGGGTGGCGATCGATTCGGATGTGCTGGTGTTGGAGTCGAACCATGACATCGAGATGCTCCGGATGGGACGGTATCCCTGGAATATCAAGCGGCGGATTCTAAGCGACATCGGACACTTGTCCAACGAAGCGGCAGGCGAAGCGCTGGCTGAGCTGCTGACGGACCGGACGAAGCGCGTCTACTTGGCGCATCTGAGCTTGGATCATAATCTTCAGGAGCTTGCGCGGATGACCGTGCAGTCTACTCTGGAGGATCATGGCATATTCTATAAGAAGGATGAGAATGTGCTGCGTCACACTTACCATGACCGGTCTACGCCTTGGGATGAAGTAAGGAAGCGGGCGTAGTCGGACGGACAAGCGGCTCGTCGCTGCGAGAGATCGACTGGACGGCAGCGTCGATTTCCTCCATACTAAGAATGCCCTTCGCGACGAGTACGTCAAGAAGGGAGCTGTACGCGAGAAGGATGCGGTATTGCTGGTCCTTCAAGTCGGCCACGGCACCGGCAAGATTCACTTGCTCCCATGCGGTATTGCGGGGCGAGGGCTTGGCATTCTTGTTCATGCAGAATCCTCTCCTTCAAGTAATCTATTACTCTTACTATTGTAGTCCGATATGCCGAAAACATTCCTAATAGAAGAAAATAAGTCTTGATGCTCATGGCGGCATCGAGAGGAGCGATAGCATGGGCTTGTTCGATGACGATTTCTATTCCACCCGCGTATCCCGCAAGGCGCGGTCCGGATCCGGCAAGGATGAATGGGGCTTCCGGAGACGAAGCGGGACGGGCTGGGGCCCTGTGCCGATTGCTTTTGCCTCCTCGATCGTAAGCGCGCTGGGTGCTGTCCTGCTGTTCGGCATGATCTTCGGATTCGGAGGGGGAGCGGGAGGCGGCAGCGACGGCAAGGGCGCCGGGCTGGCGCCGGTCCAGACTGTCGATACGGCAGAGCGCATCATTCAGGCTTCCGCTAAGGTGAGGCCGGCTGTGGTCAGCATTATTAATGAGCAGATGCTGCCGGCAGGCGGCTTCTGGGATATGCCCGATGAGGACGACAGCTCGGAGGAAGGGCTGGAGCCGGAAGAGGAGAATACGCTGCAGCAAGCGAGCGTGGGCTCCGGGGTTATATTCGATAAGGTAGACGGCAATGCTAGAATCATAACGAACTATCACGTCGTGGACGGCGCGGATGCGCTGAAGGCGGTGCTCGTCAGCGGCGAGATCCTCGAGGCGAAGGTTATCGGCAAGGACCAGATCTCGGATCTGGCCGTGCTCGAGGTCGATGGGGACGGCATCGATACGGTGGTCGAGGTCGGCGACTCGAATAAGCTGCGCGACGGGGAGACGGTCATCGCGATCGGCAATCCGCTGGGCCTGGGCGATTCGCTCACGATGGGCATCATCAGCAAGAGCCAGCGGGTTATCCCGGTCTCGCTGGGGCAGGACGGCATCTACGATTGGGAGCAAGAGGTCATCCAGATCGACGCTTCGATCAATCAAGGCAACAGCGGCGGTGCCCTCGTGAACCTGAACGGCCAAGTCATCGGCATCAACAGCATGAAGGTGGCCGATTACGGCGTTGAGGGCCTGGGCTTCGCGATTCCGATGCATAACGCGATGCCGGTCATTGACGAGTTGACGAAGCACGGGAAGGTGCTGCGGCCTTACCTCGGCGTCTATACGCTGGATCTGGACCAATACTTGTTCCAGCAGGCGATGCCGGAGCTGGGCGGCGGCGCGGCTGAGGAAGACGAGGCGGAGGATGAGCTGAAGCTCCCTGCGGGCGTCAAGGAAGGCGTCATCGTCTTGGAGGCGGTCGGACCGGCGAAGGCAGCGGGCCTGAAGTTCAACGATGTCATCGTGAAGCTGGATCAGCAAGCCGTGGGCAGCACGATGGAGCTTCGCAAGTATCTGTACAGCAGCAAGAAGATCGGCGATTCGATCGAAGTGTCCTACTATCGGGGCGGCAAGCTGGAGAAGCTAAGCTTCAAGCTGGCAGAGAAGGCCGACGAGGAATAAGCGAGAGAAGGTATAGAGCGACGTATGTATTGTGTATGCAAGCAGCATGTGGAATTGGCATTGGATAAGTTCGTGGATGAGTATGAAGACGCGCCGGACATGGTCGACCTGTCGGCGACGGAGTTCGCGGATTGGGATCCGCCGCGCAAGTGCGATCTGTGCGATGAGGCGGCAGAGGTGCTGGTGGTGTAGGGTCCAGCGGTATGGATGGATGGTGCAGTGTAGGTAGACGGGGCTCTCTTCGCGTAGGCGGAGGGAGCTTTGTTGCGTGATGGGGTGGAGGTGGGAGTGTCTTCTTGCGTCGTTGTTGGCTATTTTCGCCTCGGCGGCGTGCTGGAGTTCGGATTCGCCGAACTATTGTGAGGGATGGAGAGTGCAGTGAGCATGTAGTTCGGAATCGTCGAACTGCTGGCATGTTATGGCACCTAGGAGCTGAAATGATGACTGCAAGTGGGCATAATCGAACTACATGAGCATGCGTTGCATGCGTACATGCTATAATTCGAGTAACTCGAATTGCCGGCTGATGCGATGCGTGCGAGCATGGAATGACACGGAATGAGGAAGGGGCAGCGCAACGATGTTCATACAGATTGCTGCAGTGGGTCGGTTGAAGGAGAAATATCTAGTGGACGGCATAGCCGAGTATGCGAAGCGGCTGCGTCCTTACGTGAAGTTCGACGTGTTGGAGGTTCCGGACGAGAAGGCGCCGGAGACGATGAGTGCGGCTGAGGAGGCACAGGTGCGCGACCGCGAGGGCGATCGCTTGCTGGGGCTGATCAAGCCGGATGCGCATGTCGTGGCGCTGGCGCTGGACGGCGAACTCTGGTCGAGCGAGGACCTGGCGGCGCAGCTGGACAAGCTGGGCACATACGGCAAGAGCCATGTCGTGTTCGTCATCGGCGGGTCGAATGGGCTGTCGCCAGCCGTGCTGCGGCGTGCCCAGCAGAAACTCAGCTTCGGGCGCATGACGCTGCCCCACCAGCTGATGCGACTGGTGCTAGTGGAGCAGGTGTACAGGGCGGTGAAGATTAATCGCGGGGAACCGTACCATAAGTAAAACGAATGCTTCATCCTACAGAATCCAAGCGGGTGTTAGAGGCACCATGATTCCAGGTTGTACCAAAAGTGACAATATTGTCACCTACGTGTCTAATATGTCACCTAAACCGAGCGACAAGGCATAATTTCCAAATGTACAATAAATATACAAACTCAAGGGACAGCCCTGACTGACGATGCAAACGAGGATCAAATGTACGGGTTGTAGCCTTACGAGTTTTAGACAAAGATAATGGAGGAGAGAGAAAGATGGCAAAGGTTACAGTTGGACACGAAAATGGCATTGCTGTAGAGCTTCATTACGAGGATGTAGGAACGGGTAGACCGGTTGTATTGATTCACGGTTGGCCGCTTAGCGGGCGATCCTGGGAGAAGCAGGTGCCTGCATTGGTAGAAGCCGGTTACCGAGTAATTACATACGACCGCCGCGGGTTCGGTCAATCTTCACAGCCTTGGGATGGTTACGACTACGATACATTTGCGGCGGACTTGAATAAATTGATCTTGCATTTGGACCTTCACGATGTGACGCTGGTCGGTTTCTCAATGGGTGGAGGAGAAGTATCGCGTTACATTGGTACCTATGGAACAGAGCGTGTGGCAAAAGCGGTGTTAGCCGGCGCAATTCCTCCGTTTCTGCACAAAACTTCAGATAATCCGGACGGCGGATTCGACGATGCGACCATCCAGGGTTTCCTAGACGGGGTGAAAGCCGATCGATTGGCGTTCATAGACGCGTTCATGACAAACTTCTTCGCATCAGGTGAGCGAACCGATCTGGTTTCGGAAGCGTTCCGTCTATATAACCGCGATATCGCAGCCTTCGCGTCACCGAAGGGCACGCTGGATTGCATCTCGGCATTTAGCTATACGGATTTCCGCGGAGACTTAGAGAAGTTCAACTTGCCAACGCTTGTTCTTCATGGTGACGCTGACGCGATTGTACCTGTAGAAATTAGCGGTCAGAAGGCGCATGAGCGAATTGCAGGCAGTCAGTTAGTCGTCATTAAGGGCGGACCGCACGGATTTAATGCTACTCATGCAGAAGAATTTAATCATGCTTTGGTTAAATTCTTAAATGCCTAATGGAATGCAAGAGCCGCGCTGCCCAGGAGGACGAGTAATGATGATCGAAGACTATCTTAACAAGCAAATTGCCGATTGGAACATTCTGCACGTGAAGCTGCGGCATTATCATTGGTCGGTTAAAGGAGAACAGTTTTTTACCTTACACGCCAAATTCGAAGAGTTTTATAATGAGGCTGCCGGTTACATTGATGAATTGGCTGAACGAGTTCTTGCATTGGGAGGCAGACCCGTCGCAAGCCTGGGGGGATATCTGGAACTAGCTTCTATTCTTGAGGCCGCTGGAAATGAATCATCTACGGAAATGGTACAGACAATAGTGGACGATTATACACAGATCATCTCAGCTTTGAAACAAGGAATGGAGTTATCGCAATCCGAGAATGATGAGATTACCGGGGATATGCTCTTAGCTATGTACTCGACCCTGGAGAAGCATGTTTGGATGCTGAACGCCTACTTGGGCAACTGAATTGGGAATCCACGCCGTGACTACGGCGTGGATTTTTTTGTAATCCCTTCGCCAAATGCCGTTCTAACGATACGACGACTTCGTTGTACACTTGGACGGAGCAGCATGCGCTTGGGGAAAAAAACGTGCTCAACGGGCCCGTTTGACTATCTAGAGTATAATAAGGATACCCAGACGATGGTGCTTGATATAGAAAGATATCTCACCAGGTATTTTAAAATCCCGCCGGGAGAATAAATATCGAAAAGTTGATGAAATATCGCCTTTTCGGTTTTTCGGGGAACCGTATCACAAGTAACGGTATGTTTTTTTGGAGTTCCTTGCGGCGTATAGATTTAGTACCGTCATCGTCGATGTTTCTCGTCCGACCGAAGTCTTTAAACAGATGGGGGGATGAACAGTGAGAAATAATTCAGATTCGATCCTGCCAAATAACGAGGTTTTAGAAAAGTTTAATGTCCAGTTAGCCGCGCCGTTGGGAGGGAGACTCAATCAGCATTGGCTTGTGAATTTTAAGAACGAACGTCTTGTTTTACGCCTTTGGTCTAATGGAACTCAGATTGATGATATCGAGTACGAGGTGAATCTGCTCAAAAGCACCGCTGGGCTTGGATGGCCTGTTGCAACCGTCATTGAAGGGCCGACCGAGTTGGGAGGTCAAATGTGGGGGTTGTTTCCTTATCTTCATGGTGAACCGCCATCAGTCGAAGATCCGGCTGCCGAACAGCGTGCAAGGGGACGCCTCATGGCTCAATTCCACACTGATCTTACTAAGCTCAACGGGATTGGACAGCGCAAAGGTTGGCGGCGGTGTGAAGAGATTCTACTTGATTACGGGTTAGATCAAGTGCTGTCCGAAAATGAAAAGAAGAGACCAGAGGAAATACGAATCATACGGTGGCACCTGGAGCGTGCTCGCAAGCGGGTGGAAGGGCTTGAGCTTCATTCCCGGCCTGGTATCGTGATCCATGGTGATTTTACACCGTGGAACTTGCGCTACCAAGAAGGGAAGCTCACCGGTATACTGGACTTTGAGCTTGCGCATTGGGATCATAGAGTTGGCGACTTTGCTCTCTCGTGGCGGGGAAAATACGACGAAGTTATTTACGGTTACGATGAAGTGTCACCCCTTGATGCTGAGGAGTGGGAATTACTCACGCCAATGTGGTGGGCAGGTCTTATTGAGGGTGCCTGTCGGCACCTGAAGGAAGGCACACGTGACGACGGCTGGATCGTCAAAAAATTATTAGAGCGCTCACCATTGATGGGACAGGATGCTATCGAATATCGTTAAGTGCTTAAGTGTTAAGTGCAGCAAAACAAGTAAAATATGTAGGTTACGGTAATTGTAATTTACCTACACGTAATGTAAAATTACTTGTTGGGAAAAACATGGAAGGGGTGGGAGTATGAAGTGGAAACGGAAGACTTACATTCAGTCGACTTGCGTATTTTCATATTTCCATTCCATTAGGACGCTAAAGCATTTATTGCTTTAGCGTTTTTATTTTATGGGGGTGTAATAATTGTCAAGGTACAAAAGGGTTCTCGTTAAGCTAAGTGGTGGAGCAGTCGCAGGAAACTCTGAATTTGGGTTTGAGCCAGAAAGGTTAGACCAAATCGCGAATGAAATTATGTCAGTAGTAGACTTAGGCGTTGAAGTATCGTTAGTTATCGGTGGGGGTAATATTTTCAGAGGTAATATGGCGGAAAGCTGGGGGATCGAAAGGGCAGAAGCTGACAACATTGGAACGCTTGCGACTGTAGTAAATAGTTTAATGCTTCGTGGAGTTCTGAAAGCCAAGACCAAAAAGGAAGTACGGGTAATGACGGCAATACCTATTACTTCAGTTGCAGAACCATACATCCGTTTAAGAGCAATCCACCATCTAGAAAAAGGCTATATTGTAATTTTTGCAGGGGGGAACGGTCAACCTTACGTTACAACAGACTATCCTTCAGTACAAAGAGCCATCGAGGTTAATTGTGATGCCTTATTAGTTGCAAAGCAAGGTGTTGATGGCGTTCTCAATGCAGATCCTAAATTTAATAAAGATGCAAGGAAATTCCGATCGCTTCATTACAACGACGTTTTAACACACAACTTAAAGGTAATGGACCAATCAGCTTTCATTTTAGCAAGAGACTACAATCTACCAATGCATGTGTTTAATTTCGATAAACCAGGCTCGATGAAAGAAATTTGCGAAGGTAAGAATAACGGTACGATAATTAGCGGCGAATCAGTTTTAGAGTTGGAATAAAATTGTTAGAGCTAGAGCTATTATTGTTGAAAACTAATAGCCCCTTCAGCGGTTTAACCGCGAAGGGGCTGATGAAGGTTCTTCCTGTAAGTTAAATAAAACCGCCATTGGCGCGAAGTGTTTGACCCGTCACCCACTGCGATTCATCGCTCGCAAGAAAGAGGACGACAGCTGCAATGTCTTCGGTTTCCCCGAGACGGCCGAATGCGTTCATCTTGGCAAGCCCTTGGATTTGTTCCGACGTTTTGCCGGCCGTAAAGAGTTCGGTATTGACAGGGCCCGGTGCCACAGCATTAATCGTAATATTTCTCTTTCCTAGCTCTTTGGCCAATTGACGCGTGAATTGTTCGACGGCTCCTTTGGAGCCAGCGTACAGACTGTAAGCCGGGAACATCTGACCGGTCACCGAAGTGGAGAAGTTGATGATGCGGCCATTGGAATTTAGATGATTGGCAGCAAGCTGGCAGGAAAAGTAGGTGCCTTTGACATTGATCGCGAACAACTGGTCGTAATCCCCTTCCGTTACATCGCCAATCGGTTTTGTACAGACAATCCCCGCATTATTCACCACAATGTCTAGCTTTCCGAACGTTTGGAGGGTTTCTTGATAGAGTCTCTCCAACTCGCTCAATCGACTGATGTCAGCTTGAATCGCCGTCGCCTCTCCGCCGTTCCTTTGAACATTCTGAACGACCTCTGCCGCCTGCTCCGTACGGTTCGCATAATTGATGACCACCTTCGCGCCATGATGTGCTAGATTTTCGGCTATCGTCCTGCCGATTCCTCTGGACGCTCCGGTGATCAAGGCCACTTTGCCAGCGAGCCTCTTTTCCATTTCTGATATCTCCTTTCTTGAGGGGTTAAGCAATCGAGTAATCCATAACGACGATCCCTTCGACGAAGGGGCCGATCGATTGCAATAATTGTTGATGCAGGGGGTGCTGATTATAATCGCGGCAAGCCTGCTGATCCTCAAAAGTAACTCGAATGCCCAACGTATAACCCTGCGCGTGCTCGAGTTCCTCCGTAACGTTAATTCCGGCGCTTATATCGGCAATACCCGGAATCCCATCTTTAAAGGCAAGCACATTTTTCACTACATCCTCTTGTTGGTCTGTAGAAAAATTGGGATTGAGCTTCAATAGTACAATATGCTCGAACATCTATTCTCCCTCCAAGGCTTCTGATTTCAGTTAGCTCTGCAGCTGCTTCAATTGGGATTGTTCCTTCATCCAATTCACGAAATTGTCGGCTACGAGATCAAGGTACTGTATCGTAGGTTCGTCTGTCAGTTCGCCCTTCTCATTGATCTTCTCATGAACCAGGCCGACATACACTTCATTCCCCGGCAGCAGCGGTGAGGAGATGCCGGACGAGAACAGAATGTCTCGCAGATGGTCCTGCGCTTTGACCGATCCCAACAATCCCATGGAAGATCCCACGATCCACGATGGCTTCCCGATCATGACTCGGTCCACGCGGGATAGCCAGTCAATCGCATTGGCCATCACGCCGGGAATCGTCGAATTATACTCCGGAGCGACCCATAACACCGCGTCCGCAGCAGCGACCCTCGCCTTAAAGTCGATAACCTGCTGCGGCGGAGTCGTCTCGATATCCTGATCGTAAAAAGGGAGATCTCGAATGTTCAATATATCCAACTGGAAGAGATGCCGATAACGCTTCTGAATATACCCGGCTAACTTCAAGTTGTACGAATCTTTACGAATGCTCCCGACAATTGCAGCTACTTTCATTTCGATCACCTCAATGATTTTTTTCGCCTCGTTCATTCTTGCTATTCTCCCTAAGGAGGACATAGACTAGTGTACATGGGCTTAACGAGGCTAGGGAGAGATCTGGCTATCGTAGGATTGGGAATCCTACGTTCATGAATGGATAGGAGGCATGGCGATCATGGCGAACAGATTGGACCGATATGAGGAATTAGCTCGTTTCCTGCGTTCACGCCGCGAACGAATGACCCCGAGGCAAGCAGGATTGCCAGAATCCGGACGCAGACGCACACCCGGACTTCGTCGCAGCGAGGTGGCTCTGCTGGCGGATGTGGGATTGGAGTGGTACACCTACTTGGAACAAGGGCGTCATATCAACGTATCCGCCGAGGTTCTTGATCGAATAGCAGATGGGCTTCGGTTAGACGAATCGGAACGAAGGCATCTATACCATCTTGCCCGTAAGCAAATTCCGTTGATCGATACGAAGCAACCCTCTAAGGTAACGCCGGAACTTCAACGTTTTTTGGATAGCCAAAAATTGTCCCCTTCAAGTGTCATGGATGCGCGAATGAACATCATAGCCTGGAATGAAGCCTACTGCGCAATAAATGGGGACCTCGCGATGATGTCGGAAAGGGAGCGGAATTTTGTCTGGATGACATTTACTTCTCCCCGCTTCCGCTATATTAAGGGAGATCAATGGGAAGTGCATGCGCGACGAATCGCCGCTCATTTCCATGCCGGGTATGCGCGTCACAGCGACGACCCTTGGTGGTCCGAACAGTTCGAGGCGTTGTCTCAGATTAGCGGGGAGTTTCGGAAATTTTGGGACTCCCATGAGGTTCTTGATGCCATTGATGCTCCCAAGACACTGCATTGTCCGAATCTCGGGATATTGAATTTTGACCTTGTGTCGTTTCAGTATTCGAACGATTCGAATATGACCATTTCCACCCATGTTCCCCATCGAGACGGCACAGAGGAGAAGATGCAGCGGCTGTTGATCGATTATCGGAGCTGGCATTCAGAGTCGCTTACTGGACCTTTATCTTTTTGGCAATGAGATCGGATGCTTTTTTGGGATTTAATCGATACAAGAAATCCATGAATTTAGCATCGCCTCCAGCTAATACGCGATGCTTTTTATTTTCCATACCACTAATGATAATGGCAGCGGCTTCACTCGCGCTGAGCATCTTATAGGAAGGGGCGTCGACTCCAGCTATGTTTACGCCGGAATTTTGGGCGATCTTCGTATCGACGCCGCCAGGCATAGCGATGGTTACCCCTACGTTGGTATTCCTAAGCTCTGAATGGAGTCCTTCTGTAAATAGTTTGACGGCTGCCTTAGAAGCGGAGTAGATGGATTGAAGAGGCACAGGCAGAAATCCACCCATGCTTGAAACATTGGTGATATGGGCTTCCGGTCGGTTTAATAGGTAGGGTAGGAACGATTTGCACATATAAAGCGTTCCGTAAAAGTTCACATCCATCACCCGTTGGATGTGTTCGTAATCCAAATCATTCACACTGACAAAAGGTTGTAAGATTCCCGCATTATTGATAATGCCATCTATGCATCCATGAGAGGCAATAACCGCCTCGGGCAGCTTCACCACTTCATCTCTATTAGCTAAGTTAGCGATCTGAATGGAAAGCTTAGCGCCATAGACGGTTGTCAAAGCCTTTATATCGTCTATTCCGGACTTATTAAGGACCGCTGCAACGCTAGCTCCTTTCTCTAATAGCTGCGTGACAAGCTCTCTTCCAATGCCGCCACCGGCACCGGTTACGACAATGACTTTATTCGGTACTTTCATATCGTTCCCCCATAATCATTTAATTAAGGTACATGAAGCGTTGCAGGGATGCAGTTATATTTTAACAAATGTACCATAGAGGGCGAAGAAGCCATACTCTTTTTTTCAACGTAAGCCCCTGTTATTCCCTGGAAATCTATGTTAAGCTATTACCGACAGACAGTCGGTCGGTCACTAACTCCAAGGGAAGGGAATCGGGAACCCATCGTGAGAATCACGAAAGACGCCGAGGCGCGCAGAAACGAAATCATGGATGCAGCCGATGAGCTGTTCAGTCTGAAAGGCTTTGACGGCACGAGTACGAACGATATTCTCGCCAAAGTCGGAATTGCTCGCGGAACGCTGTACTACCACTTCAAGTCGAAGGAAGACATCATGGATGCGCTCATTGAACGGAATGGCATTCACCTATTAGGCGCAGCGCGAAAGGTTGCGGCGGACCCGAGCATCCCCGTGTATGAGCGCATCATCCTTACTGTAATGGCGTTGAAAATGAAGGGCGGCAGCAGCGAGGAAATGATGGAGCATATTCACAAACCACAAAATGCGCTCATGCATCAGAAAATCGAGAGGTTCATCATCGACGGTGTTACGCCGATTCTGACGAGGATCATCCGAGAGGGAATCGAGCAAGGACTCTTCAACACGCCGTATCCCTACGAATGTATGGAAATGTTCGTGACCTATGCGAATACGGCCTTTGATGACGGTTCTGATATGACAGAAGAGGAGCAAGCTACAAAATTGCAGGCTTTCATTTTCCACGTCGAAAGGATGCTCGGTGCGGAAAGCGGCAGCCTTATGAACGTGATCCAACAATTCGGCAGCCATCCCAATACGCCGCCTGAAAGGAGTAGATGATGTATTCCACAATACTAAGGAACGATATTCGTGCAGGTAAAGTCATTACGTTGGTGACGCTCCTATTCGTTGCTGCGGCGGCGATGCTCGTGTCGCTTGCGGCCACGCTTGCCGTCCATCTAACAGGTTCAATCGACACGCTGATGACCAAAGCGCGAACACCGCATTACCTGCAGATGCATGCGGGAGATGTCGACCTGGCACGGCTTGCTTCGTTCGCGGAGCAGCATCCCAATGTCGACGACTATCAAGTTCTCGAGTTTCTCAACATGGATGGTTCCCGGATTACGATGGGGGATCACTCGCTGGCAGACAGCATTCAGGACAACGGTTTTGTGATACAGAGCGATAAATTTGATTATCTACTGGATCTGGATGGGGAAGTCATACATCCAGCAGTAGGTGAACTGTATGTTCCCATTAGCCATATGAAAGATAAGACGGCAACGATCGGCGATAGAGCCATCATTAGCGGGAAGACGTTGACCGTTGCGGGGTTTCTCCGAGATTCGCAGATGAATGCAACGTTATCGACATCGAAGCGATTTCTTGTTCATGAACAGGACTATGCGGCAATAAGAAGCGCGGGAAACATCGAATATTTGATCGAGTTTCGCCTGAAGGAATTGTCAGCGCTGCGTGAATTTGAGTCCGCATATGCCGCTGCGAGCCTCGAAACGAACGGACCGGCGATTACCTATCCGCTATTCAAGATCATCAATGCGATTTCCGACGGCATGATGATCGCGGTTATTCTGCTTGTTAGTGCGCTGGTCGTTGCCATCGCCTTGCTATGCATCCGGTTTACGCTTCTAGCCAAAATCGAGGAAGACTACCGCGAAATCGGCGTGATGAAGGCGATCGGCATGCGTGTCGCCGATATTAAGAAGATATACCTTGTGAAATATGCGGCGATTGCTGCGGCAGGCGGTCTTCTAGGTTATGCGCTATCGGGCATGTTCGAAGGGATGCTGCTTAAGAACATACGGCTCTACATGGGAGAAAGCGAAGCCTCCTTATCCGCTCTGCTGTACGGAATCAGCGGGTTCTTGCTCGTCATCCTGACCATCATCTTCTATGTTAGCTGGACATTGAGGCGCTTCCGAACCCTATCGGCCGCCGAAGCGATCCGGTTCGGCACTTCGCAGGTACAGGGCGGCAGCTCCAAGCGGTTTCGCTTGCATACGAACAGACTTTTCACCACGAATATTTTCCTCGGTATCCAAGACGTGCTCGCAAGGAAAAAATTATACGCTACAATGCTGCTGGTGCTGGTCATGGCGTCGTTCATCATCCTCGTCCCACATAACCTATACACGACGATCTCCTCCAAAGGATTCATTCAATATATGGGAATCGGGATGTCCGATATCCGCTTGGATGTCCAACAAACCGATCATCTGTCCGCAAAAACCGCAGAAATCGAATCAACGCTACAAAAGGATAGCAGAATTGCAAAAACATCTGTCCTTACGACTAAGACGTTCCTGATGAAGTCGGATGGAGGCACAGAGGACAACATCAAAGTTGAGCTTGGCGATCATTCCGCATTTCCGATTCAATATACGAAAGGCAGCGCACCTAGAGCCGACAACGAGATTGCGCTATCCGCGATAAATGCCGACGAGATGGGAAAAGAGGTCGGGGATGCGATCACGCTCGTGGTTGCGGGGGAAGAGAAGAAGTTAACCGTTAGCGGGATTTATTCGGATATCACCAACGGAGGCAAAACAGCCAAGGCAGTCTTCACAGACACGACCTCAGATACGATGTGGAGTATTGTTATCGCTGATCTAACCGATCAATCGCTCATTGATGCTGCTGTTTCGGAATATGCGCAAAGGTTTGCCTATGCTAAGGTATCCGGCATAGAGGGCTATGTGACACAATTGTTCGGCTCAACCATAGCTTCGGTCGGAAAAGCATCTACCACCGCATTAGGTGTCGCACTGGCGATCACGTTCATGATCACGCTGCTATTCATGAAGATGCTGGTGAGCAAGGATCGGTACTCCATCGCGTTAATGAAAGCGATCGGGTTTACGAATTCGGATATGAAGGCGCAATTCGTCTCGCGTTCTATCGTTGTTCTGACATTCGGATTCGTATTGGGTACGCTGCTTGCAAACACGCTTGGGGAGATGCTGGCAGGTGCGTTGATTGCTTCATTTGGAGCGTCGACGTTCCATTTTTCCATTCATCCGTTGGAGGCGTATGTGCTCTATCCGATCATGATGGCAATGGCGGTGCTTATCGCAACACTAATCGGCACATCAGGCGCGGGGCGCGTCAAAATATCCGAGCACATAAAGGAGTAAATAAGCGATGATGAGTGTCATTAAGGCTGATCGCATTCGTAAATCCTTGGGCGAAGGAGTCGATCAACGCAATGTGCTCGATGATGTATCCGTCGAGATCGGCGAGGGGGAGTTCGTGGCGGTGATGGGTCCTTCCGGTTCGGGAAAGTCGACGCTGCTATTCGCATTGAGCGGGATGGACAACGTGAATGACGGAAAGGTGTACTTCGGGGGGAAGGAACTATCGGTACTCCGGGAGAACGAGCTTTCGGACCTGCGCAGAACCAAGATGGGATTCGTGTTCCAACAGCCCACGATGCTGAAGAATTTGAATATCCTCGACAACATCATACTCCCCTCCATGCGCGACAACCGCAGGAATGCGGCAAGCATTACGGACCGGGCAAGGTCGATGATGAGAAAGGTCGGTATTGCGGAATTGGAGAGCCGCAATATTACGCAGGTGTCGGGCGGACAACTGCAACGTGCCGGCATCTGTCGCGCGCTGATGAATCATCCGATGATCATCTTCGGCGATGAACCCACCGGGGCGCTTAATTCGAAGTCAGCAGAGGAGGTTATGGATGTTCTGTCCGAAATCCATGCCGAGGGAACAGCGATTATGCTCGTTACCCACGATGCAAGGGTTGCGATTCGAGCGGGACGTATCCTGTTCATGCGCGACGGCAGAATCGTTAGTGAGTTAACGCTCCCGACCTACGACGGAACGGATCTAGATGGAAGGGTTGAGAAGGTAACGGCAATCATGCGAGAGATCGGGATATAGGAAGAAGGGAATATGCTGGAAAATGTCGAAAGTTAGGGTACAGCTTATATGCTAAACAAATTACAACAAGGAGCGAGGACATGAAATTCAAAGGCTTTCTCTTCACCCTGTTAGCCGTTATGCTATTGTCGGCGACAGCGCATCCTGAGTCCGTGTCTGCGGAACGGGCAGATGTTTACGTCTATGTTGACGGTGAGGAGCTTGATGCCGATCCAGGCGCGTATTCGGAGAACGGGCGGACAATGGTGCCGATGCGGGTGGTCTTCGAGGCGCTTCATGCACAGGTACAATGGGACACCTCTACGAAGACGGTAAGCGGTAAGACTGCAGACAAGACGGTGAGTCTGCAATTGAATAGCAAGACAGCGACAGTGAATGGCAATCCTGTCGCTCTCGATGTACCTGCCCAGCAGGTGGACGGTCGGATCATGGTGCCGCTGCGGTTCGTATCCGAGTCGCTTGGCTATCCGGTATACTTCAACGACAAGGGCGGATACTATGGGGATCAAGCGCAAGTGAACATTTTTACGAACCCCCAGGTGTCGCTGAAATATAGGGATTTCGATCATCGTCCGGATACGGATGACTATGGGTACAGCTATCATTTCACTCCTGCGGTGCGTTACCTGTATACGGACGGGTCCCGCATTCATATCCTTCACGCCGACCAGCCAGGCGGATCGCGCCCGCGGGGATTGAGCCCTGACGGACCGGTGGGTGTCACGATCTATCATTTTGACACGCAACTGAACCCGCTTGGCAAGACCGACATTACAGGCGAATTGCCAGTCTTTGGCGGATTCCATCAGTCGGAGGACGGTTTCTATTACATCGCGTATGGCGAGCACAACCTGCAAGAGGTGGGGAACCAAGTCGTCTATAGCATTGTAAAATATGACGCGGAATGGAACAAGGTCGGCCAAGCGGACATTCGCGATGTGCATACGGCGATACCGTACGACGGCAGCAATGTGACGATGGATAGCCGCGATGGCATGCTTGTTGTACATTCGGCGCGGACGCGTTATACATCCGATGACGGCAAGCGGCATCAGTCGAACATTACGTTCCAGATCCGTACCTCTGATATGGCCGTGCTTGATAGTGGCGGCCAATGGCCGAAGAACCATGTCAGCCATTCGTTCGCTACTTATGTCCGATTCGATGGCAGCCGGATTGTCTATGCCGATCATGGCGATGCGTATCCGCGCTCGATCGTGCTGCAGACAGAAGACAACGGCGGCATGACGAATGAGCGCGATATCATTACGTTCCCGGGGGAAATCGGGGAGAACCATACCGGCGCAATGCTCGGCGGCCTGGAAGTGTCGGATACGCATTATTTGCTGGTTGGTTCGAGTATCGTACCGAAGTTAAGCTATGTGGCGGGCTACAGCGCGAATCTCTTCGTTGCCGCCTTGCCGAAGAATGGCGTCGGGCAGGCTGACGTGAAGCTGAACTGGCTCACGGATCTTAAGGGAGCGTCGAGTACCGGATTGAACCCGACAGTAGACGAGTCGCATCTTGTTCGGCTGTCTGACGGAAGGTATGCCGTGATCTGGAGCCAGATCGGGGATGACGCGAGAACAACGACCTACTATGCGATCGTGGACGGCACAGGGGCAACGGTGAAAGCGCCAGCGAAGCTGGGCGGAGTGCCGGCCCCGGGGAACATTGCGCCGCTAGTGCTCGGCGACCAACTAATTTGGTATGGTACGGACGGCAGCAAGACGGCTTTCTATACGATCGATTTGTCGGAATAAGCATAAGGGTCAAAATTCAAGAAGACGCATGACAGGCAGCTGTCATGCGTCTTCTTTGATTTCATTGAGGGGCCCGTGAATCGCTCCCCACTCACATAGGCCTTCTAGAATAGGAAGCAAGGTCTTTGCCTTTGCCGTTAGGCGGTATTCAACCTTTATATGGGGCAGCACCGTCCCGCCGGCAGTCTTATTGGGGTGTCAGCGTTGGCGTTCCCTGAGCAATTGATTGAGATCAGCGCGATTGCGCATGCAGGCTGATCGCTCTTCACTTATAACTTCCGATAGACAAATTTGAAGCATCCCTTACAACCGCCTATACCCGCTCTAGACTCCCCTCATACAATAAATGGCATGTGCCTACCAGGCTATAAGCCATTACGATATCGGGAGTTGGTTCAGTGAGTTCGAAGATCAAGCTTACGGGGCGGGTCATCTTCAGAGGAGACCCGGGCTATGAGGAAGCACGCAAGAATTGGGACCCGCATACGGACAGATTCCCCAAGGTGTTCGTCTTTGCCCGGCAGGCGAAGGACGTTGCCAATGCCATCCGTTGGGCCCGCGTGAACAACGTTCCTATTCGCCCAAGGAGCGGACGGCATGCCCTGGAGACGAACCTGTCGCAGGTCAACGGGGGCATTGTTATCGATGTGAGTCAGCTCAAGACCATCAAGCTCAATCGAAAATGCGGTACGGCCGTGGTCGGAACGGGCAACAATGTAGGCAGAATCGTTGACAGGCTCGCTAGGCAAGGGTACATGGCCCCGTTCGGAGACAGTCCTTCGGTCGGGATCGGCGGGATTACGCCAGGAGGCGGGATCGGGCCGCTCCAACGTACGATCGGTCTGATCAGCGATAATCTGGTCGGGCTCGAGATGGTAGATGCCAAAGGGAGAATCCTTCAGGCAAGCCGTAAACGCAACTCCGATCTGTTATGGGCTTCCCGCGGCGGGGGCGGAGGCAATTTTGGCGTCTATACGAAATATAAGTTCAAAGTGAGGCGGGCCCCGGCAAGGGCGACCGTATTCACGATTACCTGGCCTTGGAACCAATTCGAGCAGGTCGTGAAAGCATGGCAGCGCTGGGCACCCTTCACGAGTACTAAGTTAGGCAGCGAGTTGTCGGTCGGTCCCAAGAAGGGCGGCAATGTCAGCATGCTGGGAATATACTTGGGATCCAAGAAGAATGCCCTCCGCCTGTTAAAGCCGATTGTTAGCGTCGGAAAGACGAGCAAGCAGGACATCCGCGAGCTCCCATACCTGCAAGCAACGCAATATATGCTGGCGCCCGACCCCGTAACGACTCAGAAGTTCAGCAATCAGTTCTCCAGCGGCTTCGGCAGACGGCCGTTTCCGGATAAGGCCTTCATCGCAATGCGTGAGTTCCTGGAGAACGCGGAGGGTGGGACGCCGGCAGGCTTCTTCTTCCTGAACTGGGGCGGAGCCATCCGGCGTCTTGCGCCTAGGGACACCGCATTCTACTGGCGAGACCCCCAATTCTATGTCGAATGGAACAGCTCATGGGTGAAGCCATCGCACGCAGCCAAGAACATTGCATTAGCCCGGAATACCAGGAGGAAGATGCAGCCTTATATTGTAGGATCCTATATCAACGTGCCGGATCAGGGGATTAAGCGTTCAGGTCCGGTGTACTACGGCGCGAATTACGCTAGACTCAGGAGAGTGAAGGCGAAATACGATTCGAAGAATGTGTTCAACAATCCGCAAAGCATTCCGCCAGCGCGGCGCAAGACGAAATAACGCACTCATAAGGAGCTGACTGCCGCGGGCAGAAGGCTCCTTACGTTATTTTCCGCCATTGATCCCCACACGCCTTGTGTACTAAAATAATGGGATAATCTAGAAGGGGGTTCAACATGTCCGATCATGATGAGCTTGCGGAACGTCGTCGGAAAAATTTGAAACTCATCCAATTCCAATCGGATGGGCAAACGCTTGTGGAGTCGGAGAAGCCGAAGGAAACCTTCGAAGATGTCGGCGGGCTGGAGGACGTGAAGAAGAAAATAAGGATGAGCTTCATCCTGCCGTTGAAACAGCCCGAAATATTCGCTGCTTACGGTAAAGAAGCCGGCGGCAGCCTGCTGTTATACGGGCCGCCTGGATGCGGCAAGACATTCTTGGCACGGGCGGTAGCGGGGGAAATCGACGCGAATTTCATGCATATCGAGCTTCAGGCGATCCTCTCGATGTATGTGGGGCAGAGCGAGCACAACCTCCATGATATTTTCGAGAAAGCGCGTGACAATAAACCATGCGTCATCTTCATCGATGAGCTCGACGCCATGGGGGGAGCCGTCATCAGATGCGGCAGCACCACGACCGGATGCTTGTCAACCAGCTGCTGCTCGAGCTGGACGGCCTTCAAGCGAAGAACGATAACGTGTTCGTCATCGGGGCAACGAATACGCCGTGGTATCTCGACTCGGCGCTTCGACGTCCGGGGCGGTTCAATCATCTGATCTTCGTCCCGCCGCCGGAGGAAGCGGAGCGGGAAACGATTCTTCGCCTGAAGCTGGCAGGAAAGCCGACGGACGAGATGAACCTGTCGAGAGTCGCGGCGGAATCGAAGCATTTTTCGGGAGCCGACTTGGAGCAGGTCGTGAAGGACGCGGTTGAGTTCGCGATGGAGCGTACGTTCGAGACGGGCGACATTCAGCCGATCACGCAGGAGGATCTGAAGAAATCGCTGAAGGCACGGAAGGCGACGACGCTGGATTGGTTCGCTACGGCGAAAAATTATGCCACCTTCAGCGACGTGAATCGGGATTACCAGATTGTGCTGGATTATATGAAGCGCAATGGCATCAAGTAGGGCGACGGAGGGGGGCTTGGACGTTGGACAAGGCGTGGGAGGCAGGCTATGCGATGGTGCAGCAGCTTGTGCAGATGAAGCGTTACAAAGAAGCGTTAATAGAGGCTGAGAAGCTGCTTCAACATAGCCCTGAGGAGGCGAATACTTACTCTACGATCGGTTGGATTTACTCGTTGCTAGACGAGCATGACAAGGCGTTGCATTGGTCTGGTGAGGCGCTAGGGCGTGACCCGGATAATCCACTGGCCTGGTATGTGCGAGTGGGGGTCTACTACGAGACGGAGCAAGAGGCGGCGTTCGAGCAGTCGTTAACCGAGGCGCTGAGGGTCGATCCATACGAGGATCATTATTATTTCTTGAAGGCGTCCGCTCTCAACAAGAAGGGGAAGTATCAGGATGCGAAGGAGCATGTTCTGCAAGCGTTGGAGCTGGACCCGGAGTCGCCGCGCAGCTTAGCCCTCCTTAGCTACACGGAAGCCTTGCTCGGCAATGATCCCGATTCCAGAAGAGCAGAGCGGGAGGCGCTTCAGCGTGATGCCGAAGAACCTACGGTGTTCATGCTCTTGGCCTGGGCGGCGACGAGGCGCGGGGAGTATGACCTTGCAGAGAAGTACATGGGGAATGCGGTGCGGCTGAACCCGGAAGAGAAGCAGATTCGCGAAGAGTATCTGGAGGCACTCCAGAAGGGCAATAAAATGTATCGTCTATTCCTGTGGCCGGCCAAGGCCGTGCGCAGATTAAAGCCTTGGCAGATCCTGCTAGCATGGATCGCTGCATGGATCTTATTCAAACCGCTCATCATCCTATTCATTATCCTATACATCCTGGCGCATTGGATTAGCAAGGGCATCGTTCACGTTCGCGTATTCGGCTGGCGGCGCAGGTGAGTCCGAGGCCCGGATAAGAAGACATCCCCCCATTGGATGGGAAGGATGTCTTCTTTTGTTTGAGCCTGACGGCAACGATGAAGGATGGAGCAAACGATCCAATCAGCCTAATAGCTGCGACATAGGGCCATCCATAAGGATGGCCCTAAACCTCATATGAAATCTAGGGTATACTAGAAGCATAATAAGCGGATTCCTAGAGAGGTATTTATGATGACAACGACAACGAATTTCTGGCACAACTTGCCGCGCCCTTTTTTCATTCTGGCGCCCATGGAGGACGTGACGGATGTCGTGTTCCGCCATGTCGTAGCCGCCGCCGGCAAACCGGATGTGTTCTTTACGGAGTTTGCGAATACGGAGAGCTATTGTCACCCGGAGGGGCACCATAGCGTACGCGGACGCTTGACGTATACCGAGGATGAACAGCCGATTGTCGCGCATATCTGGGGGGATAAGCCGGAATATTTTCGCGAAATGAGCATCGGCATGGCCAAGGAAGGCTTCAAGGGCATCGATATTAATATGGGCTGTCCCGTAGCGAATGTAGCGGAGAACGGGAAGGGAAGCGGCCTGATCTGCCGGCCTGATCTTGCAGGAGATCTCATTCAGGCTGCCAAAGCCGGGGGGCTGCCCGTCAGCGTCAAAACTAGGCTTGGCTTCAGCAGCCTCGACGAATGGCGCGGCTGGTTAACCCATATTCTGCAGCAGGATATCGTGAATCTGTCGATCCATCTGCGAACGCGAGAGGAAATGAGCAAAGTACCTGCCCATTGGGAGCTGATTCCGGAGATTAAGCAGCTTCGCGATGAGTTGGCGCCTGATACCCTCCTGACCATTAACGGGGATATCCCGGACCGTCAATCCGGCCTCGAGCTTGCTGAGCGATACGACGTGGATGGAATCATGATCGGGCGGGGCATTTTTCATAATCCGTTTGCCTTTGAGAAGGAGCCGAAGGATCACGGCAGCGAAGAATTGCTTCAGCTGCTGCGGCTGCATCTCGACCTCCATGATCATTACGCGGAAGTGCAACGGCGTTCGTTCAGCGCGCTGACCCGATTCTTCAAAATCTATGTCCGCGGATTTCGAGGGGCCAGCGAGTTGAGAAACAGCTTAATGAATACAAAGTCAACAAGCGAAGTGCGTGCACTGCTCGATGAATTTGCAAGTTCGATGTGAGAGGACGGAGGTCCCGCTATAATCTGTCATGCGTGCGCTTCTTACAAAAGAGGCGACTCCTGTAGGGCACAGGGGTTGCCTCTTTTCTTTGTATTTAACGTTATGTATATGTTAGATAAGTTACAAATCCACAACAATTAGTGCATAATGTTAAGTGAAATCCACAAAGACAAAACGAATATGGTGTAATATACTCTTACATATAGGAAGTGGGCGAATAAATTTGAGTCTTGGTGGTGAATATGTGACACGAATATCACACAACTCTGCACCATTCATCCAGGTAACTGCTCTGACGAAGCGATTCGGTACGTTCACGGCGCTTGATCAAGTCGATTTTACGGTGAGTGGCTCTGAAGTGCACGCGGTGCTCGGGGAAAACGGCGCGGGAAAGAGTACGCTGATGAAGGTGCTGTATGGCGTCTATGCCGCAGATGAAGGGACGGTCTCGCTTCACGGCCGGCAGATGCAGTCGTATTCGCCGGCAATGGCGAAGCAGGCCGGAATCGGGATGGTGTTCCAGGATTTTCGTCTTATTCCGGCATTGACGGTATGGGAGAACATTGCCCTCTCGATTCCGAAGGAAGGCTTCTGGCTCCATCGCAAGCGGCTGATGGCGCGAATCAGGGAAATCTCGGATCGGTACAGTCTCGGCGTGAAGCCGGAAGCGTATGTCTGGGAGCTGGATCTTGGAGAGCGGCAGCGGGTCGAGATTATTAAGGCGCTGATGCTAAGGGACGCGAAGGTGATCATCCTGGATGAACCGACGAGCGTGCTGTCGCCGCAGGAGGTGACGGCGTTCCTGGCGATGGTCGATCGTCTGCGCAGGGACGGCTACGGGATCGTACTCATCACGCACAAGATCAAGGAGGTGCTGGCTTGCGCGGATCGGGTGACGGTACTCAGGCACGGTAAGGTGTGTTACACCGAACAGGACAGCAGCAAGCTGGATCAGCCGCAGCTCGTGACCGCGATGATGGGCGGCGAGCAGGTGCCGGTCATCGTGCCGAAGACGCCTGCGGCCTACAATGCGGATCCGATTCTGAGTCTCCGGCAATTGGCGGTCGTGGACGATCATGGGCGCCGTATCATCTCGCCGACGACGATGGATTGCTATCCGGGCGAAATTATCGGCGTCGCCGGCATCTCCGGCAACGGACAACGTGAGCTAGCCGAGACGTTATACGGTCAACGCGCCTCCTTCGGCGGTGAGATCCTCATCGACGGCAAGCCGGTGGCCGGCAGCGGCACGCAAGGCATGTTAAGCCAAGGCACGGCCTATTGCCCGGAGGATCCGGTCGCCGATTCGATTGTGCCGGGCATGACCATTCTGGAGCATATGGTGCTCGCCGGTCTTCCGATGGTTCCGAGGTACGGAGACATCGATTGGCAGCAAGTAGAAACCTTAATGAACCAGGTCGAAGCGGTCAATACGCTTCGCGTCGCAGACCCTGGGCGAATCGCAGGCAGCTTGTCAGGCGGCAACATTCAGCGGATGATTCTCGCGCGTGCGCTCAGCCGTGAACCGCGGATCATGATCGTCTCCTATCCAACGAGAGGGCTGGACATCGCGACGGCTAAGGCGACGCATCAGTTGCTGCTTAAGGCCCGAGAGCAGGGCACGTTAATCATCCTCATCTCGGAAGAATTGACGGAATTGTTTGAACTGTCGGATCGATTGATCGTCTTGTCGCAGAACAAGGTACATGGGCCAATCGAGACAGCGCACACAGACCTGTATGAGATCGGCAAGCTGATGACCAAGGGGGGCGAAGCGGTTGCAGCGCATTCTACAGGCAAGCTTGCGATGGAGATCGGTTGAGACGCCGCCTTTCCTTTCTTGGATCCTCGTTATAGTAGGGCCGTTAGTTGCCTATACATGCTTCTTGGCCACGCAGGACGTGAACCCGCTGGCCATCTACAAGGAAATGCTGCGCAGCTCGTTCGGCGATGCCTACGGAATCGGCGAGGTCATGATCCGGACGGCGCCGTTCATCCTAACCGGTCTCGCGACCGTCATTCCGGCACGCGCCGGAATGGTCAATGTCGGCGGCGAGGGGCAGCTGTTCATCGGCGCGCTGACAGCGACAGCCGCCGGCGTGTACCTGCTGCCTAGCTTCCCCGGCTTCATCGGGATTCCGCTTCTCATTGTTGCCGGAGCGGCAGGGGGCGCGCTGTGGGGATTGCTCCCGGGAGCGCTCAAAGTGTTCTACCGCATGAACGAGACGATTACGACGCTCTTGCTTAACTATGTAGCGGCATTCATGGTGGCATTCTTCGTGAACGGCGTGATGAAGGATCCGGCTTCGTTCAACTGGCCGTTCTCCGCGCCGCTTGCCGATCAACTCAGACTGCCGACAATCGGCAGCGCTCGGCTCAATCTCGGCATCTTCATCGCGGCAGCGATCGCGATCGGCGTCTGGTTCGTGCTGTATCGGACCCGTGTGGGATTCCGCACGAAGGTCGTAGGCGGCAACGCGAAGGCAGCCGTTCAAGCCGGCATATCCGTGACGAAGGTGCAGCTATTCGCGCTGATCGCGGCAGGCGCGATAGCAGGGATTGCGGGCGCGATCGAGATCGCCGGCGTAGAGGGCAATCTTCGTCCCACGACTGGCGCGAATTACGGGTATCTGGGCTTCCTCGCCGCATGGATGGCTTGGAATCGGCCGCTCTGGCTGCTGCTGACTTCCTTGCTGCTCGGCGTGCTGAACGTGGCGGGCGTCTCGCTTGAGATTACGAGCGGACTCGCATCCTCGGCGATTAATATTCTCATTGCCTTCATATTGTTAGCGGTATTGTCGGCCGGAAGGAGGGAGCGGACATGATCGTCGAAGTGTTGTCCGGCGCAGTGCGCGCCGGAACGTCCGTCCTCTATGCATCTGCGGGCGAACTCATCAGTCAACGGGCCGGCGTCATCAATCTCGGCACGGAAGGGTCCATGCTTGCCGGGGCGTTCGCAGCATTCGCCGTCACGGCGGATACGGGCAGCCCGCTGCTCGGCATTATGGCCGGCGGGATGGCCGGTTGTCTCATGGCGCTCGTCCATGCGATTCTGGTCATCTTTCGCAAGGCGAATCAGCTGGCATCCGGTCTGGCCGTGATCTTCCTGGCCCAGGGCGTGACCGCATTCTTCGGTCAATCTTATGTGAACAAGCAGGCAAAGTCGCTGCCCGTCATCGATATTCCGGTTCTCAGCGACATTCCTTGGATCGGTACGATTCTGTTCAAGCATGACGTGTTGACCTACTGTTCTTACCTGCTCGTATTCCTGCTTTGGCTGCTGCTCTTCCATTCCCGGTTCGGACTGCTGCTGCGTTCCGCCGGCGAACGTGACGACGTCGTCCACGCCAGCGGCTACAATCCGAATCGGATTCGCTTCTGCGCGGTCTTGGCGGGGGGCTTCCTCGCAGGGGTCGGCGGTGCGCAGCTGTCGGTGGCGTTCACGCATATCTGGGTCGAAAATATGACCCAAGGCCGCGGCTTCATCGCTGTCGCGCTGGTCATCTTCGCTTCATGGTTCCCAGGCAGAGTGATGGTTGGTGCGTACTTGTTCGGCGGTGCGCAGGCGCTGCAGCTGAGTCTGCAGGCCAGAGGCGTAGACATCTCGCCGTATCTGCTGTTCATGCTGCCGTACGTGCTGACGTTGGTCGTGCTGTTCCTCGTCGAGCGGAAGAAATTCAGCTGGACCCCGCAGGCGCTGCAGCAAGTGTTCGAGGGAGGCAAGGGGCGCTGAAGCTGAGGCTGAGGCGGACCCGTTGAACCTTATATAGAAACGCATAACGAGGGTGGAGGGAAATCGATGGAGACATTCAAGGGATGGAAGAAAGGTCTGCTCGGCAGTATGGTGATGGTCTTGCTGCTTAGCCTGCTCGCGGCTTGCGGCACACCGAGCAACAAGAATGCGGATAGCGGCAATGCGAACGGAGGAGATGTTCCGGGCACAGGCGGCAGCGCGATCGGCTTCATCTTCATCGGGACGAAGGATGACTACGGGTATAACCAAGCGGCATACCTGGGAAGCGAAGCCGTGGAGGCGGCATTCCCGGATCTGAAGGTGCTGCGCAAAGAGAATGTGCCGGAAGACGCCAATGCGGAACGGGTGATGGAAGAGATGATCCGCCAAGGCGCGAAAATCATTTTCCCGACATCCTACGGTCACCTCGACCCGGCGATTAACGTGGCAAACCGGCATAAGGACGTTATTTTCCTCCATCAAGGCGGTCTGAAAACGACAGAGAATGTAGGCACTTATATGGGCAACATCTGGGAGACGGTCTACCTGTCCGGCGTCGCGGCGGGGCATATGACGAAGTCGGGCAAGCTCGGTTATATCGCGGCGATTCCGATTCCGCAAGTGCTGCTGAATATTAACGCATTCACGCTCGGCGCGAGATCCGTCAATCCGGATGCGACCGTGTCCGCGGTGTTCACCGGCAATTGGTGCGACCCGGGCATTCAAGCGCAAGCGGCCAATACGCTAATCGATCAGGGGGCGGACGTACTCACCCAGCATCAGGACTGCACGAAGACGATTATCGAGACGGCGGAATCGCGCGGCGCAATGTCGGTTGGTTACCATGCGGACGGCTCCGACCTGGCTCCGAATGGCTGGATTACGGCACCGATATGGGATTGGGGCGATATTTTCGTCAAAATGGCGCAGACGGTAGAGGACGGTAAGTTCACTGGCAGCGATTATGCGGGACGGTACAGGCTCGGCGTGGAGAGCGGCGTGGTGAAGCTGGCGCCGTTCGGCAGCAAGGTGCCGCAAGCGGTGCAGGATGAAGTGATAGGACTGCAGGAGCGAATCGTGAGCGGCGAGTTCCATCCGTTCGACGGGGACATCAAGGATCAATCCGGCACGATGAAATTCACGAAGGGATCCAAGCCGACCATCGAAGAGTTGGAATCCATCGACTTCTTCGTGGAAGGCGTCGTCGGCAGCATTCCGAAGTGAATCTAGGCGAGGCGGGCATTCCGATACCCGCTTCATTATCCACCCGGCGGGTGAGGAGGCGGAATTGATGAAGCAATCGGCAACCAAGGTGCGCAGAGATGAAGAGATGACGTGGGAGCTCATGCCAGGGCATCCCGGCTTGTACCATAAGGAAATCATGAACGCGGCGGACGCGGATGAACTGAACGTCCGCATGAGCTCCATTCTGTGGGAGCGCATCGCGGTCGGCGGCGCGGTATTGCCGCATTACCACGATGTGGCAGAGGTGATCTGCATTACGGTCGGCAAGGTGCGCTTGCTGTGCAACGGCGAGTGGAAATCTTACCAGGCAGGCGATACCTTCCTCGTGCCGGCAGGCGTCGTACATTCCGTGAGGAACGACGATTCGGCGCCGACGGAGCAGATCAGCCTGTTCATTCCGACGCATGGCGCGCCGACGTCCAATCGTTTCTTCGGGACGACGCTGGTCGACATGCCGCTGGAGGGAGGCGGGGAAGACCATGGCTGAGTCCTTCGAAGTCGAGGCGTTGCCCTATCCATTCAGCGGCGAACGGGCCCGGACAGCGCTCGTGGTCATCGACATGCAAGGCGATTTCTGCACGGAGGGTGGCTTCGGCCATCTGCTCGGCCATGATGTGACGCGTACGCATGCCATCATTCCGAACATTCAGGCGCTGCTCGACCGGTTCAGGGAGCTGGAGCTGCCGGTCGTGCATACGCGCGAGGGCCATCTGCCGGATCTGTCGGATCTGCCGGAATCGAAGCTGCGCCGCTCCAAGCTTGGCAGCGCAGGCATCGGCGATCAAGGGCCGCTTGGCCGCATTCTCATTCGAGGCGAGGCCGGGCATGACATTATTCCGGCATGTTACCCGCTACCGGGTGAGCCGGTATTCGACAAGCCGGGCAAAGGCGCATTCTACGCGACGGAACTTGAGGCGTATCTTCGGGCGAACGACGTGCAATACCTGATTGTGACCGGTGTTACGACGCACTGCTGCGTGAGCGCGACCGTGAAGGAAGCCAATGACAGAGGGTATGATTGTCTGGTGTTAAGCGATGCGACAGCGGCCTACACGGACGAGGAGCACGAGTCTGCGCTCCGCATCCTGTACGGCAACGGTGCGCTGTTCGGCTGGGTCTCGACGACGGAGGCCCTGCTTGCAAGTCTGAGCGTTCGGTAGCGGTGTAAGATAAGCAGCAGCGAAGGGGCATTCCCCCTGCACTGCTGCTTTTTGCGTATAATCGATTAGTTGACGATTCTTGCACGGAGTAGTATTATCTTCCCAATTTATGTGGTTTCAAGGGGGATGCAGATGTCTCATATTCAAGCCATTGTACTAGACTTGGACGGAACGTTGCTCGGCAGCGATAAGAGGATATCTCCTAGGAATTATCAGGCTGTTAAGCGATGTCACGATTCAGGGATTCCTATTATTATTGCTACAGCGCGGCCGCCTCGAGCGGCTAATCAATTCGCAGGGAATCTCCCCTTTGTAGACTACCTGGTGTATTACAATGGAGCACTCGTAACATGCAAGTCTAAACAAACCCAGCGGCATATCAGTATCCCGAATGGGATTAGCCGACAGATTAATCACTTCCTCGAGCGGAATGCCCCTCAATTGTTAATGACTTATGAAGTGAATGATTCTTGGTATGCGCATCGACCAATCCCCGATTCCTTGCATGCGCAATTCGGTCTCCGTGCGAATGATCCTCAGCCTCTGGTTATGGATCGCGAATTCATCCAGGCGCTCGCCCCTACCAAAATATTGATTCAAGGTCATGTCTCATGGAGAGAAATCGCAGACCGCTTCGGTGATGAAGTAAACGTTATCGCAACGGATGGCGGCGGGTTGATTCAGATCATGCATAAATCGGCATCCAAGGAAGAAGGCGTGCAATGGGCGCTTCATGATATCGGAGTGAAGTGGGACAATGTAATGGTCTTCGGAGATGACTACAACGATTTCGGCCTGTTCCAGAAGGCTGGGTTTCCGGTCGCAATGGGGAATGCGATCATCGAACTAAAGCAATGTGCTGCCCACATTACCGATACTAATGATCATGACGGTGTTGCAATAGCCATTGAGCGATTCGGACCACATCTCCTATGATGAGATCGCGCAGATTACGAAGGAATTGCGCTAATAAGGATAGCGTATGCGCTAATTCCAGCCGTACAGGTAGGTTTCTACCAGCCCAAACAACGATATGCGCTAATTAGCGCACACCCGTTCTCTAATTTGCGAATTCGCTACCTTATGAGGTGCTTTAGGAGGAAATTCCCGACAATTAGCGCAAGTGCATACCTTATTAGCGCAAACGTTTCGCTATCCTGCTATGGCGTCTGTCATTGCATGGAGCGAAAGGGGACTGGTCATGGACTACATTCGAGATTATACGATGTATGCGGCGCAGCCCCTCCTTGATCCGCGATCAAGCAAGGGGCTGCTTGTTTTTCTGTCTGTGCAGCTATTTCCGATCCGTGAAGATTTGGAAGGTAGCGCCGAACCGATCCGTTACCATGCCGTAGGCGGGGCTGAAATAGAGGGGCTGCAGGGGCATGAGCACCTTTCCTTCTGCTGACAGCGCTGCGAAGAGGCGTTCGGCATCGGCAACTTCCTTCACGGTAATGCAGATGTTGACCTGATCGCCGCGCTCCAGCGGCTGGCTCAGCTCCGAGTCGCTGACATACAGCTCGGAGCCCCCGACGACCAATACGGAATGCGCGATTCTTGCCTTCATCTCCTCAGGCATTGGCGCTGCATTGCTATCCTGCGGGGCTTCGCCGAATGTCTGCTTGAACACGACTGTCGCGCCGAAGGTTTCCTCGTAGAACCCGATTGCTTCGTTAGCCTGACCATTGAGCATGATAAATGGGGTGAAATGAACGTTCATCCTTGCTTCAGCTCCTCATCGATAAGATTGCGTACTGGACGCATCTTCGATTGTATTGGATAATGGTGACAAAATAAGTCACTATTATCGCGAACATATTGACATTCGGGGAGGACCAGAAAGTGTCGAAGGCCAAACGGTTGATGGAGCTCATCGTCGCGGTCAATCGCATGCGCCGATTCACGGTACAGGAGCTGGCCGCTGAATTCGGCGTCTCGCGACGGACGATTCTTCGGGATCTGCAGGAGCTCAGCGAGTTGGGCGTGCCTCTGTACTCCGAAGTCGGCCCTCACGGCGGTTACCGGCTCTTGCGAGAGAGGCTGCTGCCGCCGATCGCCTTTACGGAGCGGGAGGCGGCGGCGATCTTTTTTGCCGTTCAGGCGCTGCGCCATTATCCCTCTCTGCCGTTCGAGACGGAGACATCGACCGCGTTAAGCAAATTCTATCAATACATGCCGGAGGACGTGCGCGAACGGATCGATCAGATGAAGAACAGGGTGGACTTCATTACCCCTGTCCGGCAGGCGCAGTCCCCGCATCTGTCCGTGCTGCTGGATGCAGCGATTCGTCAGTCGGTACTGGAAGTGGAATATGAATCGAAGCGGAAGCGAGGGAAGCGGGCGATTCAGCCGATCGGGATTTTCACGCAAGCGGGATTGTGGTACTGCCTGGCCTATTGCTTCCTCAGCGGCTCCTACCGCATGTTCCGTTGCGATCGGTTCGAAGACGTTGCGCCGTCCGATTCCCCACCGCTTGACTTGCGGCAGATTCATCTGGGGAACAAGGAGGAGCTGTTCCGCCCGGAGGGTGAGCTCGTATCCCTGTATGTTGAGCTTACCGGCGCAGGCGTGGAAGCCTGCGAGGCGGAACCGTGGCCGATACGTCTGCTCCATGTGCGCGAGGATCGCACGGGGTGGCTCGAAGGCGATGTGGCGAGAAGGGATATCCCGTTCCTCGCCTCCTATTTCGTCGGGCTAGGCAAGGAAGCGGCTGTGCGAGAGCCGAGGGAGCTGCGCACGGCAATCAGGCAGCTGCTGTCTGAGCTGATGGATCGCTATCGAGATGAGAATTCGTACGAATGACGGGAACATTCAAGATAAGGTTACGACCTGATTAATTTCCGACCCCTCGGTGTTCTCGCCTAACATTCTGCGGAACAAGAACTTGACCATCTTGAAATGGTTGCCGGTGTCCCAATACTCGGCTGTATGTGCATTCACCTTAATGAGAATCAAGTTGGGATCGTCGACCGTAGTCTCCAGCAGTTGCTCGTAAACCGGGTTCCAGAATGCCGCAATCTTCGCCCTGTCATCGACCAAGTCGGCATCGCCGCGGATCGAAACGTAAGATTTTCCCATATACGCGACATTAACGTGTTGATTCCGAAGCAGTTCATGAAATTTATCGCTATCCTTCTTGGTCAGAAACCACAGGTTCCCATCGAACTCCACATCTTGGGTCTTCATGGGGCGAGAGACCAACCCCTCTTCCGAAATCGTCGTCAGCATCGCGGTATCGATATCTTTAATTAACGCATGAACCGTCTGGACTGCCTCTTGATGATCCGTAGCCGTATTCGTCATAGGTCCACCTTCTTAAGGGAATTTACCCACTATCCTCCCCTTGTTCATCTTTCTTATTCGGTTCTTGCACAGGCGCGGAGAGGTATCGCTGCTTCATGGCGCTCACTTCCTTCAATCCGATGCTGATGACGGCCAATGCAATGGTCCAGGAAACCGCGGTATTCAGCAAGTAGCTAAAAGGGAATAGCGTGCCGGACAGCGGCGAGTTCCAGATGGCGTGCAGGGCGGATACGATCAGGAAGATCCGTACGAACCGGCCGTCCTTCAACATCGACCATTCCCACTTCTTATGCCCCTTGACCATGCAGATGGCCGCCCCCGATAGAGCCGCCCATACGATATGGCCACCTGGCGCAAGCAGCCCCCGAAGAAAAATGTTGGAGAACATCGCGTTCATGTCCTGCAAGCCGATCCGAAGCGCATAGCCGGCTGACTCAAAGGCGGCAAATCCCGCGCCTACGGCCGCACCGACCAACAGACCGTTCAGGATATAAGGGTACTTCTGCTTGCGAAGACAGAACAAGACGGCCAATACCTTGGCTGCTTCCTCAATGAGTCCGATGAAAATGATGTTCTGGCCCAGCATGCCAAGCGTATCGAAAAACAGCAGCGCAATGAGCAAAGAAAGCATCCCGCCCAGCAGCACATAGTAAGCGACGCGATAGATCGGGATGTTCTGCAGGGCGTTAATCTCCCAGAAGAAGATGAGTACCGACACAGGCATCAGGAACGATCCGACGATAATGAGACCGGGGAGCAAATTCAGGTTCTCGAAATAACCGAATCCGACATAGAAGCCGGCATAGACGATCGCGACAATGACGAATATGCGCATAAACAGCCAAGGCTTCGGCCAAGTATCGATTAATTCGTCCATCGAAGGCGTGGTCTGGCTCGTTCCCGTAATGAACAGCTTCTCAAGATCCTCCTCCGTGTGCTTCTTGAACGTCTCCGCGAACAGGTCGCGAAGACGGATGTCGACCGGTTCCTTGAAGCCCGCTGCCTTATGAATGGTGTCCGAGAAGTTGCGCAGGATGCGGTTGTTGCCCTCGACAGCTATGGAAGTGCCGCATTGCGGGCAGAAGCGTGTTTCCTTCGTAATGGAATGATTGCATGATGCACAGAGCATGGTTCGGCCTCCTTAGAACGATGAATAGACGCAGCGTTCTTCGTTCATCGTTCTAAGCTATTCGCCTTCTGCCGAAGACATTCGAATTTCAGTGACGGCCTATTCTTTCATAATTCTTTCAGAGCGCTCTGTTACGATGGAAGGAAATTCCGATGGGGATAGTCTAGGAGGATCGTGCAGCATGAGACAAGCAATGGCAATTGCGATGGCCGTACTACTATGCATAGGGACATGGATGGGTGCGTACCCAAAGGTGGTACATGCAGCACCCTATGTATTTACAGATGGAGACGGAACGCCGGCAGACCCGTATGTGGTGATGACGGCCGAGGATCTGGATCATGTAAGGGATGATCTCGGAGCAAGCTACCGGCTGGGGGCGGATATCGATCTGTCCTCGTACGTGAACTGGGTTCCGATTGGCTCGGACCCCATTAGCAATGCATTCACTGGGCGCTTTGACGGCGGCCATCATACGATTCGCGGGCTGAAGATCATATCTTCAGATGTTTTCATTGGATTGTTCGGCGTTGCAAGCGACGCGTCAGGCGGATACATAAGAAATGTGCGACTGATAGATGTGGACATTATGGTCGGCGCCGGCAACTCCCAGGCTGGCGGTCTGATTGGCGCCGCTGCAGCACCGGTTGAAGGCGTCTCGGTGAGAGGCGTTATCCGAGGCATAGGGTCAGCGATGGGCGGTTTAGCCGGGCAGGCCGTGAGACCGGTTGCTGATAGCGAAGCGCATGTACGAATAGAGGGTGCGTTTGACCGGGCAGGTGGACTTATCGGCACCGTGACATCAGGCGGCAGCGTGGAACGCAGCTATGCGAATAGCGACGTGAATCTTACAGGCAGCGGAGAGGCAGGAGGGCTGGTCGGGCATTGGTCTGGGGGGCCGGATTTGGCGAATAGCTACGCGTTCGGAGACGTAACCAGCCAATCCGGGGCTGTTGGCGGGCTGGTGGGTGAGATTTTTCTTGATCTAGCCATTACCGACAGCTATGCAGCAGTCGATCTGACAACCGGCGGCGGTCAGGTTGGCGGTCTGGTCGGGGACAGGTCTGGCCTCTTCCCGCTGCCTGAAGCGACAATTACGAGAAGCTATTGGAACACCGACGCCCATGCTACAGCGGGTGTAACCGGCTGGATTGCAGATCGAAGCAGTGCAGTAGACCGGAATGATCTGAACACGTGGAGTACGTTCAGTGCTTGGGACAGTGCCGTATGGGGCATCCAGGAGGGAGCGGGCATGCCGTACTTGAAGGCATTCGCACCCGTGTTAAGGGTTCAACCGATTGCCGCTTCCTACGATACTGAGCCTGCCGATAACGTACTTGAGGTGTCCGGATCTGTGAGGGACGGAAGCATCGGCGAGCCGCTGACGGTACGTATGGAGATCCTCAACGCTAGCAGCGAGGTTGTGAGGGATTACGAAAGTAATCGGTCGGCTACAAGCAACGATGATACCTTCGACTGGGATACTACGATTGATAATCAGACCTTCCCGGAAGGTACTTATACGCTGCGTATTACGGCGGCGGATACGGTTGCAGGGCAGGAACAGCAGCAGCTCTATACCTTCAACGTGGAAGATATCACGGCGCCTGCTGCACCGAACATCGCCGGCCCGACGGAAGGACAGAAGCTAGGACAATTGAAACCTGCGATCAGCGGTACAGCAGAAGCGGGCAGTACCGTGACCATCGTGCTGGATAGCTTGAATGCGGGAACCGTAACGGCGGCAGGCGATGGTACCTGGTCATGGACGCCTTCCTCGGATTTAAGCGATGGCGCCCATACGGTGCGTGCGCGAACGACTGACGGGGCAGGGAATGTAAGCGTCGATTCCGCCACGCGCTCCTTCTTGGTCGACACGACGCCGCCGGTGATCAGCCTGACTGGCGCGAACCCGATGCAGGTAACCGCAGGCAGCACCTTCACGGACCCGGGAGCGACAGCCGTCGACGTGGTAGATGGGCCTATCGACCAATTGGCGATTACGGTGACCGGATCGGTGGACACGAATACGGTCGGCAGCTATACGCTTACGTATCAGACGGTTGATGCCGCGGGGAATACTGCCAGTGCGACGAGGACAGTCGAGGTTGTGCCGGCACCGCCAAGCGTGAGTCCCGCACCGATCGCGGCGGCAAAGTCCGGCAATGCGGAGCTGGCGCAGCTCGTGCTGACAAGCGGCGGAACAACGCTGCCGTTATCGCCTGCATTCGCGCCGGGGACGACCGAATATAGCGCCGAAACCGCCGGCGAGCATGTCGAGCTGGCGTGGAAGGCGTCTGATTCGAATGCGATAGTGAAGTTGGTGAACGAGTCTGCGGACGCTGCGAATCGCATCGCGCTGGAAGCGGGAGTGAACCGCATTGAACTGACCGTTCAAGCGGAAGACGGCACGGTGAAGCGATACATCGTGACAGTGACCCGCGTTCCAGCAGCAGAGAGCCCGGCTCAGGCTGTTGCATGTCCGTTCACGGACATCCAGGGCCACTGGGCAGAAGCGGATATATGCGAAGCTGCAGAGCGGGGGATCGTGGAGGGCGTGGACAAGCATCGCTATGCACCCGACGCAGCCGTCACGCGAGCCGAATTCGCCGTGATGCTGCTGCGCACGCTGCAAGTGCCGATTGGGGAACAAGCAGCGGGCATCGCCTTCCGCGATGAGGCCAGCATTCCGCAGTGGGCATTGCCGGCCGTTCAAGCAGGGGCAACCGAGGGAATGCTGAACGGTTATCTGGATGGGACCTTCCGTCCGGAGATGACAATTATTCGGATCGAATTGGCGGCCATGCTGGCCAAAGCGATGAAATGGGATACTAGCGGCAATGGCGATGCCGCACGATCCTTCGCCGATCAAGCCAGCATTCCCGAGTGGGCGCAATCGTACGTGGCGTCTGCCTTCGATGAGGGACTCATGCAAGGCCGGGACGGGGATCGATTCGTGCCGCGAGGCAAGACGACAAGAGCGGAAGCGGCCGTCGTGCTGCTGAGGCTGTGGAATACCCTCCAGCGTTAGAACAAGCCGACTATTCCCGAACCACTGGGAATAGTCGGCTTTTATGTTTGATACAGACAAGCGCGGTATGTTAACTTTAGGACATACTTCGCTTGTCTTATTGCTGTCTCATCCTATGTCATACATAAGGGAACTGCCGCATGAATACTGCTGTCGAGAATATTCTGATGATCGCGTCCGTCGTGCTGACGGGCATCATCTTCACCTTCGTGTACGGATTCAGAAGAGAGCGCGGCATACGCTATCTGCTCGGCGTGATTGCGTGCCGCATCATCTATTCCAGCAGCATCCTGCTGGAGAAGAATAGCGAGCTATTGCTTGATAAGCTATTCTTCCGCCATATGCAGAGCACGGCCTTGAATCTCATGATGCCGTTCGTGATTCTATTCGTCCTTCGCTTAATCGGGCGAGACACACTGAAGCCTCGATGGCAGGCGCTGCTGTTCGCGCTATTCGCGCTCTGGTCGCTGTTGTCGTGGTTCGACTCCGAGCTTCATATCATCTATCGCGCCATCGAGCTCGTGGACGGTCATCTCATGACGACGAAGTCCGCTTACTCCATCACGTTCAGCGTGATGTGCTACGGCATTGTGAGCGTGTGCGTGATTCTCTTATTCAAGTATATTCGAAGCATTCGTTACGACTTCAGCAAGCCGGGGATGTGGGTGCTGGCATTAAGCACGATTCCGCTCGTGCTGGAGATCGCCAAGCTTATGAATCCGACATGGGCAACCTGGCTGATCCCGTTATCGGTGTACTGCAGCTTCGCGGGCGCCTTGATGCTGGTCATCATGCTGCGTATCAAATTTTTCTCGACCGTGCCGATTGCCCGGAATCTCGTGCTGGATGCGCTTCAGGAAGGCATAGTCATCGCGAATGCATCGGGGAAGGCCATCGATCATAATCACCAGGCTTCCGATTGGTTCCAGGCGTCGGGCCATGCGGGGGTGGATGGCCGGAATATCGCGGAATTGTTGAAGCCATGGCCGGAATGGCATCAGCTGTGCAGGTCGATGCAGCAGGGCAAGATCCAGATTGACCGCTGGCTGAATGGCGAACGATCGATCTACAGCGTAAATGTGTATCCGTTGCGAGTAGCTGGCAGGGATGGACAGGGCAGCATCTCGCTCATCGTGGATATTACGGAGAAAGAGAGGCATCTGGAACAGATTGCCCAGTTGAACCGAATGAAGGATCAGCTGTTCACGATCGTGTCGCACGATATTCGAAGCCCGCTTGCGATGCAATATCAACTCGTCGAATTGCTGGAGGAGGACAGAGGCCGTATGGAGCCCCAGCACCGGGAGCTCGTAGAGTCGCTCGGCAATCAGATTCGCGGCACGCTGGGCATGACGAATAACTTCATCGAGTGGTTCCGCAGCCAGCGGGAGGATCTGTCCCTTCGACCGGAACGATTGGACCTGCACGAAGTCGTGGAGGATTGCTGCGAGATGCTGCGCATGCAGAGCGAGGCGAAGCAGCTCGAGGTGCAGAATCGGGTTACGGAGGGTACTCCCGTGTACGCCGACCGAGAGGCGCTCGGGCTAATCTTACGCAATCTGATATCCAACGCCATTAAATTCACGGGGTTGGGCGGGACGGTTCAAGTGGAGGCTCGACAGTCAGAGGGCGAAGTTACCGTTACCGTACGTGATAACGGGGTCGGCATGGCAGAGGAGCAAGCGCGTCAGCTATTCGCCGGGGAGATGCTCCATTCCTCGATCGGCACTTCGGGGGAGAAAGGGACGGGACTTGGGCTGCTAGTCAGCCGGCAGTTCGTGGAACGAAGCGGCGGCGAACTGTGGGTGGAGAGCACGGCCGGACAAGGGAGCGCATTTCATTTTACCATCATCAGAAGCGAAGGAGCAGAGCAGGCATGAAAGTTCTAGTTGTCGACGATGAGCCCGCCATGCTGCTCGCCATGAAGCGATTGCTGTCCACGATCGAAGGGATCGAGCTCGCGGGTTGCTTCCAGAGCGCGGAGGCCGCGCTAGCATTCGTGCGGGAGAACGTAGTGCATCTTGCCTTCCTCGATATTCAGATTGGCGCGGATGATGGGCTAGAGCTAGCCCGCGGATTGCTGGCGCTGCGCGCTGACCTCGATATCGTATTCACCACCTCCCATACGGAATACGCGATCCACGCATACGATGTCTACCCGCTCGATTATATGGTGAAGCCGATCGCCAGAACGCGCCTCGCCCGGACGATCGCCAAGGCGGCTGGCAGGCGGGGTTCCTGGTCTCCTGCTGCCGATGATGATGCTCCCGACCGTCTAATCGTGCAAGGACTGGGCTGCTTCGAGGTCAGGAGCAAGCAAGCGGGGGCCGTCCAATGGATATCCAGGAAAAGCACGGAGCTCTTCGCCTACTTGCTCGCGTCCAGGGGCCGGAGCGTGAGCAAGGCTCGGCTGCTGGAGGACTTGTTCCCGGATATGCCGCTGAAGAATGCGGAGACGTATCTTCATACGGCGGTCTATCAGCTTCGGAAGGCGTTGTCGCCGCACGGATGCAAGGAGATGGTCATATCCGCGCAAGAACAATACCGGGTCGATATGGATCTGGCGGATGTCGACTTCATCCGATTCGAGACGGACGTGCAAGCGATGACCGTCGTCGATCTAACGAACGAAGCGGCGGCGATTGCGCTGGAGAAGCAATACGCAGGCGATCTATTCGAGGGCAAGTCCTATGCGTGGGCGGCCATGGAGCACGAACGGCTGGCCATCTTGTACGATTCTTATGCCAAGCGCCTCGCAAGCTGGCTCTTGGCGATGAAGCGCTATCGCGAAGCGGCGCAGATCGCGAAGAAGCTGGTCAGGCGCAATGAGTTCGAAGAAGAGTCGACGATGCTGCTGCTGCGCCTATATGGCGAGACGGGGGATCGGCAGTCGCTCCGCAAGCATTATGAGCAGTATGCGCGCTTGCTGCAGCAAGAGCTGGGTCTGCAGCCATCCGCAGGATGTCGCCGACTCTATGAACAATATAGGGACTAGAGGGGGATCACGATGAACGAGACGATCAAGATCATGATGCAGCACCGTTCCGTTCGGCAGTTCCAGCCGACGCCGGTTGAGGACGACATGCTGGAGGCGATCGTGCTTGCGGCGCAGCGGGCATCGACTTCCAGCAATGTGCAGGCTTACAGCGTCATTGCCGTAAAGGATGCGGAGCTGAAGCGGGAGCTCGCCGAGGTGACGGGCAATCAGCGCAATGTGCTGGAATGCCCGATCTTCCTCGTGTGGTGCGCCGACCTGCACCGGAATCAGCTGGCCATAGAAGGGATAGGGTCTGAGATGGTGTCAGGCACGACGGAGAATTTGGTCGTTGCTTCCGTCGACGCGGCACTCGCGGCGCAGAATGCGGCCGTGGCGGCCGAATCGCTCGGGCTTGGCATCGTGTACGTGGGCGGCATCCGCAATGACTTGCGGCGAGTATCGCGGCTGCTCGGCCTGCCAAAGCTGGTGTTCCCGGTATTCGGGATGTGCGTCGGCTATCCCGCCCATGATCCGGGGCTGCGCCCGCGGCTTCCGCTCGAGGCGGTGCTGCACCGGGAAGCCTACGCGTCAGATGCAGAGGCCGCGGAGGCGATCCGGCAATACGATGCGGACATGCGCGAGTATTACGTGCAGCGGACCGGCGGGAAGCGGAGTACGACCTGGTCACAAGAGATGGCGGCCAAGTTCGAGCGCCCCGTGCGGGAGGATGTGCGCGATTACCTTGTGGAGCAAGGCTTCATGACGGATACCTGCAAGCCATGAAATTGCGATATGCGGTGAGAGGAGCGGATCGGATCGATGTATCGAGTCGCCATATGCGATGACGACGGGCAGCAGAGGGAACGGGTCAGGCGGATGCTGCTCGCCCTGTCGATGAAGGCCGAGATTGACTTCGACGTTGCGGAGTTCGAAGCGGGTGAGCGCTTGATCGCGCATTATGCGGGAGGGGAGCCCCCATATGACATCCTGATTCTCGATATCGAGATGGGCGGCATGGACGGCATTCAGACAGCGCGGAAGCTGAGGGAGATGAAGCGGCATCGCGAGCAGATCGTATTCTTGACGAGTTATGCCGAATACATGCTGGAGAGCTTCGATGTCGTGACGTTCCAATATCTCATTAAGCCGGTGGAACCGGAGATCTTCGAAGCGAAGCTGCTGAAGCTGTGCCGGTACTTCGAAGAGCGCGAGCAGGATATTCTCATCATCAAGTCGGCGCACGAGGAGATCGTGCTGAGGCAAGAGGATATTATCGCCATCGAGGCGGCCAAGAGCTTGACGGTGAAGAGCAGGCTGCGATTCACGACGGTCGATGCCGTGCATGACGGTAAGGGTCTCATCTCCAGCTACGCAGAGGCGTTGAAGGATAGCAAATTCCTGCAGATCCATCGTTCGATCCTCATCAATCTCCGTCACGTACACAAGTTCGCGGGCAGCACGGTCATCATGTCGAACGGGCTGGGGCTGCCGATCGGCCGGTCCAAGGTTAAGGAAGTGAAAGACGCGGTGACCAAGTTCATGGTCATGAAGGCGGATTGAGGCGATGGACGCGATGGAGCTGCTACTTAACGTCGGAATTGCGCTGGTTATGGCCGTGCAAGTGAATTTCTATTTCAACTCCGTGCTGGGCAAGTCGAACAGCAAACCCAACAAGTGGATCTACATTCTGGCCTTTTTCCTTCTGGATTTCGTGTACCTAACGATGCTGCTGTCCGTGCTATGGTCCTCGTTATTCGCGCTGGCCGTCATCTTCTGCTTGTCGCTCGGCTATGAGGCGCAGCTTCGGCTGAAGATCGTGTTCTCCGTCCTGTACGCCGTGTTGCTTACGCTCATCTTTTCCCTTTGCATTTTCCTGCTTGATCCGTCGATCTTCAACGCAGCCGATATCGGCGAGCTGTCGGACGGACCGGGATACCTGCTGTTCTTGCTGAGCTGTATCATCATGTTCGCGGTTATCCAGCTGATCCGGCTCATCGCCGGACGCAGGAGCTATGCGCTGCAGTACCGTTATTCGCTGCTGTTCCTCATCGTGCCGATCATCAGCATCTACCAGGTGAACGTGCTGTCAACATACAGCGAGAAGAATATTCATTACTTCCTGTCGGTGTTCGGCTACATCGTGCTGAACGTGCTGGTCGTCTATGTGCTTGACACGGTGATTGCCCGATTCCAGCTGCTGCACGAGAATGACCAGCTCGAGAAGCAGATGGATTACCAGGATGCCAATTACGAGAAGACGGTGCACAGCTTCAAGAAGATCAAGAGCATCATCCACGACACGAACCAACAGTTCCTGTATATCTCCCAATGCATCGAGCAAGGCAAGACTGCGGAGGCTGCCGAGCATATTCGCGTGACGCTGAACCAGATCGAGCAGGCGTATCACAGGGTGAACACCGGCAATCTGGCGGTCGATGCCCTCGTGACGAACGCGCTGAACATCGGCCAGGCCAACGGCATTCGCGTCGATACGGAGCTTCACATGCTGGACCGGGAGATCCCCATCGAGCGCTACGATCTCTGCATCGTGCTGGGGAACATGCTGGACAATGCGATCGAGGCTTCGAAGAAGGTCAACATCGCCGAGGATCGGCATATTCGCATTCACATTCGCGCAAGCGAGTCGGCACTCCACATTCGGATTCGCAACCATGTAGACCGGGAGATTACCGACCTGCGGAGCCGTAAGCCGAGCCCCGATTATCATGGCTTCGGCCTCATGAACATCAGGCGAATCTGCGAGAAGTACGGCGGACATATGACGATCGAGACCGCCTCCCGCACCTTCGATAATATGGTTGTCCTCCCTTACCTCACGGAAGAATCCCCGGCTTGAATTGCCGTTCGGGGATTCTTTTCTTCGTTTCGGGACGATTCGCCGCGTCGGCGCTCGTTCCCGAGTATGATGAGGGCAGTAAGAGAAGCAGCCAACATTCCGAAGGAGAAAGAGGGAGTAACGATGATGATGATGGTGAAGTGGAAAAAGACAGGCGCGGCGGCCATGGCAGCCTTGCTGCTGGCGCTGCCGGTCGCAGAGCGCGACGCGGAGGCAAGCGGAGGCGCAGCAGCGGGCGACTTGACCCGTAACGAGGCGCGTGCAGTAGCGGAGGCGCTGTTCGGGTACGGCGCCAGCGGCGTGCAATATGCGATCCGGGACGAAGGGCAGCTCGTGTTGTCGGACGGGATCGCGCAGCAAGAGGACGGCAGCTTGGCGCCGATCGCGGCGGATACGATGTTCGGCATCGCCTCCGTCAGCAAGATGCATGTGACCGCATCGGCGATGATGCTGGCCGATCGCGGCAAGATCGACATCGACCGGCCGCTGACGGCATACATCCCGGAGTTCCGGATGGCCGATGAACGCTATAAGCAGATTACGCCGCGCATGCTGATGAATCACTCGTCGGGTCTGTACGGCACGCATTACAAGAACAGCATGTTCTTCGACGACAACAATATGGAGAACTACGAGATGCTGCTCGAGAACCTTCGGGTCCAGCGGCTGAAGTCCGATCCGGGCGAATATTCCGTCTACGCCAACGACGGCTTCCAACTGTTGGAGCTGCTGGTGGAGCGGGTGAGCGGGAAGAGCTATACCGCGTATCTGGCGCAGGAGGTGAGCGGCCCGCTGGGGTTGACGGGCACGAAGACGCCGCTCGACGACTTCGATCGCGCTCGCTTGCAGCCGGGCAGGCTGCCGGGCCTTCCGTGGGTACTGCCGACCGAGAGCACGAATGTCATCGGCACCGGCGGCGTCTACTCGACCGCAGAAGAGCTGACGCTGTTCGCGGAAGTGCTGACGGGCGAGCGGCCGGAGCTGCTGTCCGCCGCTGCGGCTGACGCGATGGCGCAGCCCGAGTACAGGAAGGGTGTATGGGTCGAGGATGAGCAGAACGTGTTCGGCTATGGCCTGGGCTGGGATTCGGTCGATCTGGCACCGTTCGGCGATTACGGGATCCGCGCGCTGACCAAGGGCGGCGATTCGATGGTGTACCATTCGGCGTTGATTGCCCTGCCGGATCACGATATCTCGATCGCGCTGCTCACCGTAGGAGGTTCTTCCCTCTACAATACGGCCGCAGCAACGAAGATATTGCTGACGTACTTGCAAGAGACAGGGACAATCGCAGCCGTTCATCCGGATATCGTATTCGAGCCGCCTGTACCGCAAGCGATGCCCGACGACTTGCAAGCCTATGCCGGCCTGTATGGATCCATGGCCTCGCTGTACCGCATCGCGATCGAAGATGGCACAATCACTTTGCCCGGTCTATTAGACGACATCATTCCCGGGCAATCCTACGTCTACACCGGCGACCGCACGTTTACCGCCCAGGACGGGCGCACGGTTATCAGCTTCGACGAGCAGACGAATGGTCACACCTACATGCGCGTCAGGAGCGTGCTGGAATTGCCGGGTCTCGGCCAGTCGGTGCTCGCGTATTACGATTCGCAGCAGCTGGACGAGAACGCCGTAGACGAATCCGTTGCAGAGGTCTGGCAGGGACGCAACGGCAAGATCTATTATGCGCTCGATGAAGCCATCACCTCGCAATCCTACCTGTCGCCGGCAGCGCTGAGCAAGGTCATTGCCGTCGACGAGCAGGGCGGTTACGCGAACAATACGAGAATCTTGGACGCGGATCATGCGGTGAACGCCGTCGAGATTCCAGTCATGAACGGTCGCGACGTAACGGATCTCGCATTCACGCGGTCTTCCGGCGTCGAGTACTTGAAGGCCGACGGCCGCGTCTATGTCGACGCAGAGGCTGTGAAGCCGATCTACGAGGGGGCAGCAGCCATCGTGACGATTCCGGCAACGGGTTATGCGCGCTGGTTCGAGATCGGCGAGGGAGCCGCAGGGCGGACGATGAAGGTGACGCTTCCCGAGCAGCACAGCGGCTTCGCCGTCTATGACGCGAACGGCATGCCGGTGAATATTACGGCTGTCACCGGGACGAATACGGCAGTTCTGCCGGAGAACGGCTTGATCGTCTTCGGCGGCGAGCCGGGCGATGTCATGAAGATTACGCTGTCATCCCGCTAACTACGTGAATTGCCGCTCCGACCGAGCGTGCAAGGCTAGATTCAGATCATGCCCGCTCGGCTTCTGGAATACCCGGAGGCCGAACTCGGGCACGACGGCTAGGATATGGTCGAATATGTCGGACTGGATGCCTTCGTACACGCTCCACGCGATGTCGTTCGTGAAGGCGTAGATTTCGATCGGCAGTCCGTTCTCGCCAGGCGCTAATTGACGCACCATGATCGTCATGTCCTTGTGAATCTTCGGATGCTGCTGGAGGTAATGCTGGATGTACATGCGGAACACGCCGATATTCGTAAGCGCGCGGCCGTTGACGCGGTTGGAAGTGTCGAGATCGGCGTTGTAGGCCTCGATCTCGCGTACTTTATCCAGGATGTATTCGGATAAGTAGTGAATGTTCTTGAACTTCTCGATCCATTCTTCCGAACAGAACGTAATGCTGCTGGTATCGATGAACACGGAGCGCTTGATTCGCCGTCCGCCGGCATTCTGCATCCCGCGCCAGTTCTTGAAGGAGTCCGAGATTAACGCGTAGCTCGGGAGCGTGACAATTGTTTTATCCCAGTTCTGTACCTTTACGGTGTTGAGCGAGATATCGATGATATCTCCGTCGGCGCCGTATTTGGGCATCTCGATCCAGTCGCCGACGCGGACCATATCGTTGGAAGACAACTGGACGCCGGCCACAAGCCCGAGCAGCGAATCCTTGAAGACGAGCATCGTCACCGCCGAGAGCGCGCCGATGCCGCTTAACAGAATAAGCGGGCTCTCGCCGATCAGGTTCGCGATCAGCAGGATGCCGGAGATGACGAACACGATGATTTTCACGACTTGAATGTAGCCTCTGATCGGTCTGACCTTGGAAATCTCGTACGTCCGGTAAATATCGTTCACCGCATTGAGGAAGGAGCTGATGACCAAGGTGCCTACGATAATCATGTAGGACCAGACCCCCGTGACAATAAGCGATTGATAAGCCGGGAACGTCGAAGAGAAGTAGTAGATGATGATGGCCGGGACAAAATGCGAAAGCTTCCGGAATACCTTATGCTCCAGGAAGATGTTATCCCACTCGTAGCGGTTGTTCTGAATGATTCTCGTAATGATCGTGAGCACGACTTTCTTGGCAATATAATTCGCGAGGATGCTTAACAAGGCAATCCCCACAATCAGGATGATATTCGTTAAGTACCCCGTCGTCTCACTGTTAACGCCTGCTTGAATGAGCCATTGTTCGATGTATGCCATGGTTTCCTCCCTCACGGATATTGAAAGTGTCCGTCTAGTATACCATAAGGCTCGCAGGCGTTAAGGCTGCAGGCGTGCATCAGAATAGGGCCATCCGCATAGCGGTGGCCCTGTTGAACGGTTTCTAGCGATCAAGCATCCCTATCAATTCGGTCTGAAGCTGCTGCCCAGCCTTCTCTACGATCGAGAAATTCGTCGCGGCGGCATAGATGGCTTGGATCTGGGAATCGACGGCCTCAGCCGAAGCCAGATGGGAGGCGGCCTCTTTCATTTTCGCCGAATATCGTGCCCGAATGTCGACGATCGCCGCTGCATAGGCTTCGTCGGTGCCCGGTGCGATCGTGAGCGCATACATATCCAAGATTTCGTCCCCGTCCCGTTCCGGGTCATACTCATGCGGGGCCGTACTGTCGAAGATTGCCGTGCGAAGCTGGGGGAAGATCAACATATCCAGGCTGCCCGGATCGAATCCGCAATGGAACACCTGAACCTCGACCCCGCTCTTCTCTGCAGCGGCAGCAAGCTTCTTCAGCATCGTCGACTTGCCGGATCCCGGCCTGCCCTTGATGAAGATCCGTCTCTCCAGCTGAGCAGTCAATTGCATGATATAATCGCGTGCACCCTGCGGCGTAGCGGCTCCGAAGAACAGGTGCCGTCCGGTTGTCGGGGTGCCGCCTTCATGGGCTGCGAATAGCTGCTGCCCCAACTCCTCGGTAATGCGGTTAGCCTTCTCGAAATCCATGTGATCGATATAGCACTTCTCCCAATCGTCATGAATGCGTAGCGCCGCTTCGAACGCCCCGTAGGCCTGCGAATAATGCTCTGCTAATTGACCGCTCAGCTCTTCAATCGTATCGTCATGCGAGGCCTGAATCCTGCCGATGTCCACGGCTTCATGCAGATCGATATAGACGAACTCATCTGCCTCGTCCTCCGTTAATTCCCCGCAGCGCCGCCCGTCGACCACGCCAACCCCGAGCGCTGTCGCAATCATGCCGTCCAGGTCAGCTGGGCGAAGCGGGGAGTGGAAGCATTGCACATGCTGTCCCTTCTCCAGCAAGCGATCGGCCAGACTGCGGATGACAGTCGATTTGCCCGTGCCGGGCGGCCCTGTCAGGATGAAGATCTTCTTCAGTCCCCGGAAGGCAGCCTGATACAGGGAATAAGCCCCGCGCGCCGTATGACCTTGTGCGTAATAGTGCGATGCATTGTCCATCACGTTGAACACTCCTTCATGCCTGTTCGGCTTCCCGAATAAGCAGTTATGGGATGAATGCCTATAGGCCCAGTGTATTCTGCCGGCTGCAGAGCGTGAATGTTAGGTCCTTATCATGCCGCCTTATCCCCGATTTAGGACCACTTGGCGGAATAGCATTTCGCAGTCGCCGGCCATCGATTACATTCCTGTATGACAAGTACAGGAGATCGAAAGGTGGTCAACGTGGTGAGAAAAGCCATTCGTATTGCAGTGGGATTCGTCATCGTGGTCGGCGTCGCAATTGGAGTACTCGCTTATATGAACAGGCCGATATCGGAAGAGGCCGTCACGGAGAAGATCGCGCATCACTTAGAGAAAGTCGTGGATCAGAATGATTCGTTATCCAGCGGACTATTGACCATCTATTCGAAGCAGAACGGCTACCATGAACAATTCGCGGTCGGCACTGTCCATCACGACACGAGTGAACCGGTTCGCGTCGACAGTCCGTACCACTCGGCCAGCGTAGGCAAGACGATGTGCGCAGCGATCTACGGCCAATTGGCAGACGAAGGTCGAATCCGTCTCGACGACACCATCACTACCTGGTTAGAGGCGGACATTCTGGAAGGGTTATTCCTGATCGACGGCACAGATTACAGCGATCAAGTAACCTTGCGACACCTGCTGAGCCATACATCGGGAGTCGGCGATTATTTCGAAGGTCCGGTGCGAAGCGGGCAGTCGATGTTGGAGCGGATCGCAGCGAATCCGGATCTGTCGCATACGCCGGAATCATTAATCGCGTTCACGAGAGATAACCAGGAGCCGATCGGTCTTCCCGGACAGCAGTTCTACTATTCGGATACGGGATATATATTGCTCGGACTGATCCTGGAGGCCATCGAAGGGCAGCCTTATGCGGCCATCCTGGAAGAGCGAATCTTCGAACCGTTGGGCATGAAGGATAGTTATCTTGCGTTCTACGAGGATGAACCGGCCGATATTCTTGGGGTATACGTGAATGGCATGGATATCCGTGAGAAAAATGCGCTGTCCGTGGATTGGGCAGGCGGCGGTGTGGTGACGACGATGGATGATCTGCTAACGTTCATGCAGGCGTTAGAGGGCGGCGACCTGCTGTCCGATGGCGTGTACCGTCAGATGACGGATTTTACGCACCGCTACGACAAAGGCATCTATTACGGCATGGGGATGATGCGCTTCGACTTCAGCGAGTTGTCCTTCCTGCTCGGTTCCATGACGGACGTGTATGGCGGCGTCGGCGCGACAGGTACCTATGCGCTGTATGATCAGGCCGCGGACACCTACTATATTGCGAACTTTGGCTCGCTTGATTACGCGGAGAAGAGCATTGAAGAGTTGGTAAAAATAAGGATGATCTATGATAGAATGAAACGAGACTAGGCGTGGCGCCGCATAAGTTGGCATTAGGAGACAGACGATGGTTCAATTATTGTGTTCGAATAAGGTACATGAGAAGTTGAGGCAGGAACTATCCAAGTACCAGATCGACATCAAGGAAGACAGCGAGCTGGTACTCGTGGAACACGGATACGACTTGCCAAGCGGCAAGCTTAGCGTAGTGTTCGATGCCGTCGACTACATGGATGTCGTGAAGCTGCTGGTCTCCGGCGTCCAGGAAGAACGCCGTTACATGCACACCCTTACAGGGTTAAGCGACAATAAATTCGCGGTTATCGAGCCAAGGGATGTCATCTATCTGGAGGCAAGCGGCGATGGCGTGATGGCCTATACAGAGTCTAAGCCGTACCGGATCAAAGAAACCTTGCACTACTATGAGAGCATCTGGGCTGCGCAAGGCTACATCCGCATCAATAAATCGCAGCTCGTCAATTTGCTTCGCGTGAAAGAGATTATCCCGTGGTTCAACTCCAGGTACGTACTCCGAATGGACAACAACGCTGAATTGGAAGTGTCGAAGATGTTCTCAAAAAAACTGCGGAACACACTTAACATATAGGGGAACGATCCATGGCGATTATCAATTTCGAGAATATTATCAAATCCTTCTTCCTTGGCCTCTTCATCGGCTTGGTCCTGCAGGTGTACGACCAAGCCGATACATCGTTCGCTATGAAGGCGCTATCGGTACTGGCCAGCGGAAGCATAGGGTTCATCATTGGTCTGGTTACCGAATGGTTGACAGCCATGCTCCCGATTAGCATAGCGAATGCTCGCATGTACTTTATCGTCAACAACCTCATCGCATTAGCAGTTGCGACTGTCCTATTGGCTTCTCTACTCCTAATCACGAACGGCGGCGCAATGGGGAACAAGGGGGAATTCACGCCGATCCTGTTGATTGTGCTTGGTGTGATATGCCTAGCGAATCTAATCGATTATCTAATGTATCGACGAGCCCAGCGCAAGCTGCTGGCATTCCAAGCGTCTATGGAAGATCACTCATGATTATAAAGTAACCAGAACGGAGATGTATCATGTACTGGGGCAATGTTCGCGCAATGTTGAAAATTTCATATGAAAATAGCGTCGATAATCGCGACTAACTATCGTATAATAAGAATAACAATCTTAGGATATAAGGGCGGTAATCATGAGCAATCCACATGTGAAAACAGACGTGATCTTAATTGGTGCGGGAATCATGAGCGCGACATTGGGTTCCCTGTTGAAGGAATTGGTGCCGGACTGGAGCATCACCGTGCTCGAGCGGCGCGCAACCGCGGGAGAGGAAAGCTCGAATGAGTGGAACAATGCGGGAACAGGCCACTCCTCGCTGTGCGAGTTGAACTATACGACCGAGAAGCCGGACGGGTCCATCGACATCAGCAAGGCGATCAAGGTGAACGAGGAGTACCAGGTATCCAAGCAATTCTGGTCGTATCTGGTGAAGAGCAACCTGATCCGCAATCCGCGGGATTTTGTCGTGCCCGTGCCGCATATGAGCTTCGTTCAAGGCGAACAGGACGTGAATTTCCTGCGCAAGCGTTCCGAGGCGCTCGCGGGCAATCCGCTGTTCGACGGGATGGAATTCTCCGACGATCCGGATAAGCTGGCGGAGTGGATTCCGCTGATGATGAAGAATCGGAAGCTGGATAAGCCGGTGGCGGCAACAAGAATCGAATCGGGGACCGACGTGAACTTCGGCGCGCTCACCCGCATCTTGTTCGGCCATCTGAAGAACCAGAACGTCGACATCAAGTATAAGCACAATGTCGATGATATTAAGCGTGCGAGCGACGGCACTTGGAATTTGAAGGTGCGCAATGTGGACAGCGGCGCCGTCCAGCGCCATACGGCCCGATTCGTCTTCATTGGCGGCGGGGGCGGAAGCCTGCATCTGCTGCAGAAGTCCGGCATTCCGGAGGGGAAGGGGATCGGAGGATTCCCGGTTAGCGGCCTGTTCATGGTATGTCAGAAGCCGGAGATCGTGGCGCAGCACCGTGCCAAGGTATACGGCAAGGCCGCGATCGGCGCGCCGCCGATGTCCGTGCCGCATCTGGACACCCGGGTGATCGACAACAAGGAATCGCTGTTCTTCGGCCCGTTCGCCGGATTCTCGCCGAAGTTCCTGAAGTACGGCTCCATGTTGGATCTGCTCACTTCGGTGAAACCGCACAACCTGACGACGATGATGGCGGCAGGCGTCAAGAACGTGCCGCTGACCACTTACCTGATCAAGGAAGTCATGCAGTCCAAGGAGAAGCGCATGGACGCGCTTCGCGAATTCGTTCCGGATGCCAAGAGCGAGGATTGGGACCTGCTGATCGCAGGCCAGCGCGTGCAGATCATTAAGGATACCGACGCGGGCAAGGGAACGCTGCAATTCGGTACCGAGGTTATTAGTGCCGCCGACGGCTCGATCGCGGCGCTGCTCGGCGCTTCGCCGGGCGCTTCGACCGCTGTATCGGTCATGCTCGAGGTCATTCGCAAGTGCTTCCCGCAGCAGATCAAGGCGTGGGAGCCGAAGATCAAAGCGATGATTCCGTCGTACGGCGAGTCGCTGCTCAAGAACCCGGCGCTCATCGCAGAGATTCAGGAATCAACCGCGGAGACGCTCGGTCTGGCGGGGAAGCAAAAAGCGTATACGGCGTAGATGTTGAGCCATAATCGAGAAGCCTAAATTGCCATTTCGGCAGTTTAGGCTTCTATTCGTGTACCGTGCTAAAAAGTCCAATTGTTGTTAAATTGCCATTCCATTATAATGTAGGATACGCCATTGTAAGCGCTGTCTACTGCCTCGGCATGTCAACCAATCGATTCGACGGAGGGGAGAACTCGGATGAAGCGCATTCCGATGATGCTGCAGCTGACGCTGATTCTGTTCTGCGTCATGGCCATTCCGTTATCCATCCTGACCTGGTACAGCGACTCGCGCATCCTGCAGAACTCGGAGAGCGCCATCGCGGAGACGTCCCTCTCGGGACTCCATGCGAACCGCAGGCTGAATGAGACTGCGCTGAGCAGCCTTGCCCAGGATGTGGTTCGGCTGGCCGCGACCCGCGTCTTCGACCGCGTACGCGGCTTCGAGACTTTCGCCGAAGCGAATGCGAACTACAACAATGTCAGCAGCACGCTGGTCGTGCTGCGAGAACTGACGAACTTGAAGCATCGCGTGGATGGCGTGTACTCCTCGTATTTTCACCTGGAAGATTCCAATTACGTGATATCGACGGACAAGGGCATCACCCGATTGAGCCGATACGAGTCCCTCGACTGGATCGAGGACGCGCTGATCGGAAGAAGAGGCATCGGCGGCGTATGGGTGCCGCGCAAGCTGGATTCGGGAGTCGATGTCGTATCCTACGTGCTCCCTCTCAACCGCCTGTCGACCACGACACGCGGGACAATCGTCGTCAATCTGAAGGAGAGCCAGATCGGCAGCTACCTGCGTACGAATGAACCCGGCAAGAACGGTTACTTCCTCTTGGAATCGGACGGCACCATCATCTCGCATAACGACAAGAGCTTGCTGCATACGGATGGCAGCCAGCTTCCCTTCCTGCAAGAGATCCTGCAGAATAGCGCCGCCAAGGAAGGGTACGCCTTCCATGAGGTCAACGGCGAGCGCTTGATCTATACATGGTCCCACTCGCCGCAGTTCAAGTGGTGGAACGTGAACGTCTATTCCATGGACGAACTGATGACCAAGTCGCATACGCTCCAGCGGAGCATTATCGTGCTGACGCTCATCATTATTTTCGTAGGGGCCGTATTGACCGTCCTGCTCGCTACCTGGGTGTCTAAGCCGGCGCGGCAGCTCGTCCAGGCGATCCGGGCGCGAAGCGACTTGGCGGTATCGAACAAGAATGAGCTGGCATTCCTGGATGCGGCCTTCCGGCGCATGCAGGAGGAAGAGGCAGGGCTCTATCGGCTCCTGAAGGAGCGGGAGCAGGATACCCTCAGCCTCGCGGTCCACAATCTATTGCGGGGCGAGACGTCGAAGCAGAGCGATGAGCTGTTCCCGAGGCGCTTCTATCGCGTTGCGGTTGTGTCGATCGATCGATACAGGCAGTATGTGAGCCATACGAATCCGGAGACGCGCAACTATCACCGCTACGTGCTCATCTCGCAGTGCGAGCTCTTGTTCTCGGAGCGGATCCATGCCAGAAGCGTCTACCAAGGCGAGGGCTGCTTCGCGATCGTCATGAACTACGACCGGGACCGGGAGCAGCCCCAACACAGTCCGGGCGAGATCGAGCAAGCGCTCGGCGCGATCCGCGACCGGGCAGCCGACATTCTCGGCCATACCGTGACCATCGGGGTCAGCGGGGAGGCAGCGGATAGCTCCGTGGTATCCGACCGCGCAGCGGAAGCGATGGAGGTCATCAAGCATCGCATGATCGAGGGCAGCGGCGGCATTACGTTCTGGAAGCAGGAGGCCGAGCAGAACGGCAAGTATATCTATCCGGTGAACAGCGAGCGGCGTATTCTGAACTTCCTCGAGACGGGAGACCTGGACAGCATCATCAAGGAGCTGGCGCTCATTCGCGGCGAGATCCTCGGGGTCGAGTACATCTCGTACGATAACATCCTGTTCATCTACAACCAACTGGTAGGCGTGACGATCAAGCACCTGCGGGAAAATAACATCAGCACGTCGCGCATCTTTGCCGGCCGGGGGAGCGTCTACGCGAGGATCGCTTCCTTCGATACGCTTGATGAACTGGAAGAGTACCTGCATGAATTTTTCGGCGAGATCATTCAGTATCTGGCACGGAGCGCAGGCACCGGCGAGATTAACCATGGCGAGCGGATCATCCGCTACTTGGAAGAGCACTATTGCGAAGAGATCGTGTTCGAGGACATGGCCAGAGAGATCGGGATCAGTTACTCGTACATGCGCAAGATCGCGTATGAGCTGACAGGCAAGAGCTTGCTCGACTATACGAACATGCTGCGCATCGATAAGGCGAAGCAGATGCTGCTGGAATCGAATCTCAGCATCGCGCAGATTGCGGGCGAGGTGGGTTACTACAACGTGCAGAGCTTCAACCGCTACTTCCGCAAGTACGAGGGCATGACGCCGAGCAGCTACAGGGCGCTGAAGTACGAATCATCGTAACACGCGCGCGAATCGATTAGAAGAGATGGAGCTGTCCAAGACCGGCCTCTAGCGGGCTGCCGTTGGAAGCTCCATTTTTGCTCATGCCTATCAGAATTGATCATGATGCCTCCGCGAATCCGCGCGGCAGCGGGGAATGATCAAAAATGACGGCGAGTATCAATAGTCAGGATTTACCAGATGGGGCAGCGGCGGATATGATGCAGGCAAGACCCCGCATATGCTGGACATCCGAATGGGAGGTGAGACTGTGAAACTTGAAAGCGCTTCACCGCAAATGAAAACCGCTATACACAAGAAATCGCGGGGGATGGCACATTATGTTCGGCGGGACTGGCAGCTCTATCTGCTCCTGATGATCCCGCTAGGCTTCGTATTGGTCTTCAAATATGCGCCGATGTCCGGGCTCGTGCTTGCCTTCAAGGATTACAAGATCGCAAGGGGCTTCTGGGGGAGCGAATGGGTAGGGATGCAAGTGTTCCAAGAGATTTTCGCCAAGCCCGATTTTGCCCGCGCGGTCCGCAACACGCTGATGCTTAACGGTCTCGATCTGCTGTTCAGCTTCACGATGCCCATCATTCTGGCGCTGCTGCTCAATGAGATTAAGAGCGTGAAGTTCAAGCGCGTGAACCAGACGGTGCTGTATCTGCCGCACTTCCTGTCCTGGGTCATTATCGGCGCGGTCGCTTACCAATTGCTCGGTCATGGCAGTGGCGTGGTCAACAACGTCATCGAGAGCCTGGGCGGTACGCGCATTCCATTCCTGCAGGAGGACACCAATTGGCTGATCAGCTACCTGGCCATAGGCGTCTGGCAGAGCATGGGATGGGGAAGCATCATCTATCTGGCCTCGATCAGCGGCATTAACCCGGAGATGTACGAGGCGGCTACCGTAGACGGTGCAGGGCGCTGGCGCAAAATGTGGAACGTCACGCTGCCTTCCATCCGCGTGACGATCGTGACGCTGTTGATCCTGAACCTGGGCCGAGTGATGGACGGCTCATTCGAGCGGGTCTTCGCCTTGTTGAATAAGGCGACGACCGAGTACACCACGACGATTCCGGTCCTCGTCTACCGATGGGGGATCGAGAGCGGCAACTTCAGCCGCGCGACGGCGCTGGGACTGTTCCAAGCTGTCATCGGGCTCGTGCTGGTGCTGATTGCCGACCGGGTGGCCAAGAAGCTTGGCGAAGACGGATTGATCTAGGAAGGAGGCGAACCATGAATACATCCACCGGCATGACTGCCGCATACCGACGCAAGCGCTTCGACATCTGGGATGTGCTGATCCGCCTCGTCCTGGTATTCGCCTCGCTGGCTTGCTTGCTGCCGTTCGTGCACGTCGCGGCGAAGTCATTCAGCGAAGATGCCTACGTCATCGCGAATAAGGTCATTCTCTGGCCGGCGGGCTTCACGGTCGAGGCCTATAAGAAAATTTTTGCCGACCAGAGCATCATTCAGTCCTTCTACGTGTCGGTGATCGTGACCGTGCTGTTCACCATCTTGGGCATGATTATTACGATCTGCGCCGCCTATCCGCTGTCCCGCCCGCAGCTGAAGGGACGCTCGGTGTTGACGGTCATCTTCGTATTCACCTTGTATTTCGGCGGAGGCATCATCCCGGAATTCATGCTTGTCAGCAATTTGGGCCTCTTGGACTCCATCTGGTCGCTAATTCTGCCGCAGGCGTTCAGCGCCTTCAACCTCTTGATCATGAAGAGCGCGCTGACCAGCAGCATTCCGGTCAGCCTGGAGGAATCGGCGCGGATCGACGGCGCCGGGCATTTCCGCATCCTAGGGAGCATCGTGCTTCCGCTGTCCAAGCCGATCATTGCCACCTTGTCCCTCTTCTATGCGGTCGGCCGTTGGAATGCTTATCAGGACGCATTGTTCTACATCAAGCAGGCTACGGAGCTTCGGCCGCTGCAGCTGAAGCTGTATTACTTGGTCATTCAAGCAAGCGAGAGCTTCCAGCTGGAGGCGACGCAAGTGACGCTCAGCAATCCCGAGGTGCTGAAGGCTTCGGTTGTCGTGTTCGCGACGATCCCGATCCTGATTGTCTATCCATTCATTCAGAAGTACTTTGTCCAAGGCGCCATGCTTGGAGCCGTCAAGGAATAAGGGAGCCCAACAATAACCGTTATGGGGGTAAGCGTATGAAGAGCAGGAATCTCGTATCGCTAGTAATGGCTGTCTTCATGGTTGCCGGCCTGCTGGCCGGCTGCGCAGACAACGGTAATAACAAGACGGATAAGGGCAGTGAGGCAAGCAGCAAGACGAATAACGCGGCGAAGAGCGAGAACACGGGCAGCGATGCCGCCGCAACGTCCGGCTTCGCCGAGCGGGTGACGCTGGAAATTCCGGTCTATGAGCGTGCATTCGAGGGCTGGAACGTCACCGACAACTTCTATACGCGCTGGATTCAGCAGGAATTTGGCGATAAGAACAATATCGAGGTCAAGTTCATTCCGATTACGCGAAGCAGCGAAGTGCAGGACTATGAGCAGCTTCTTGCCTCGCATAAGGCGCCGGACATCATCTTCCACTATGATATGCCGCAAGCGCTGGCCTACTATAGCGAGGACGTGATGCAGGAGCTGGACTATGACGAGATCGCGAAGTACGCGCCTACCTATTGGAAGAACATGAGCGCCACGATCGAGGAATACGGCAAGGTGGACGGGAAAAATATTTTCTTCTTCGCCAAGCGCCCTGCCGTGGACAACTTCGCGACGCTGATCCGGAAGGACTGGGTGGAGAAGGTCGGCATGAAGGTGGAGGATCTCAATTCGCTGGAGAAGTATAACGAACTGCTGGCGAAGTGGAAGGAAGCGGGGATCGGCGTCGGCGCCGAGAGCTTGAAGAAGAATAACTATAACTTCAACTATGCTTTCCGCGATTGGCCGATCGACGAGAAGGAGCGCGCGCTCTATTCGGATCTCGGCGTAGCCGACCTGACGACTGCAGCGACAGAGCGCTATCTGCGGAACTTGAATTATCAATACAACAACGGTCTCATCGATAAGGAATTCTATCTGCGCGATGACGACAACAAGATCAAGGCGGAATTCGTGGCCGGGAAGACAGGCACGTACGGCGTGTATCTCACGAACAATCTCGACGTGATCGAGGCAACCAAGAAGAACAATCCGGATGCGGAATTCGCGTTGCAGAACCCGCTGGCAGGCGTTCCGTATGGGATGAAGCCGCAAGGGCGCGCTTACTGGCCGTTCGGGTTCATCATGGGCATTAATTATGAATCCACTGACGACGAACGCGCCGCGGTCTGGATGTATCTGGAGTGGATGAGTCAGCCCGATAACCTGTTCTTCCTGCAGAACGGCGTAGAAGGCCAGAACTATACGCTCGATTCCGACGGCATTGCCGTGAAGAACGCGGATTACGCAGGCGAATCGGTCCTGTCGCAGAACAATAACAAGGACTATTGGGCGCTTGTAACCGAGGCAGCCGAGTACGCAGACCCGGCGATTACGCGCAAGGCGCACCTTCGCAACTGGTCGCCGCCAGGCTACGAGCACTTGGCAGAAGAGCTTCTCGTGAACTATGATAAGTATGCGGAATACCGGACGCCGGATGCGCTGTTCACCGTCGCGCTCGATAAAGTAAGCGAATACAAGGCAGATCTTAACTCGCTCTTCCAAGAGCTGTACGTGAAGATCGCCCTCGCACCGGAAGCGGAGTTCGATGCCGTGTACGAGGCTGCCAAGAAGACCTACCTGCAGTCGGGCTATCAAGAGATTCTGGACGAGAAGCAAGCTGCAATCGACGCGGGCCAATACAACTAAGCGACTGCATATCGATCAATCATGCCAGCCCCTGCTTCCGGCAGGGGCTATGGCCGGGGAGAGGGAGTTCATGAAACTTCAAGCAGATCAGGCGGTATTGCGAGAGACGATCGGACGCGTCGTCGATTATACCTTCGGCATGGACCTGACGTGGGACTGGCCATGCGGCGTCGCCTACTACGGGGTTAGCCGCGCCTATGAGGTTACCGGGGAGAAGGCGTATCTGGAGCAGATGGCTGCGTGGTGCGATGAATACATCGAAGCGGGTCTCCCGGTATGGACCGTGAATGCTTGCGCGATGGGGCATATGCTGGTGACGCTCTACGAAGAGACCGGGGAGCAAAAATATCTGGATCTAATCCTCAGCAAGGTGGATTATCTCGAGAACCATGCCCTGCGCTTCGGCGATCGCGTCCTGCAGCATACCGTGTCGGCCAAGAATGATTTTCCGGAGCAGTGCTGGGCCGATACGTTGTTCATGGCCGCTTACTTCCTGCTGCGCGTAGGGGTGCTGCTCGATAAGAAGCCGCTCATCGACGATGCGCTGCATCAGTACTTCTGGCATATCAATTACTTGCAGGATGAGAACAGCGGGCTATGGTATCATGGCTATAATCATATCAACAAGGATCACATGTCCGGCATCTATTGGGCGCGCGCCAATGCTTGGGCGGCGTATACGATGTCGCGTGCGGCCAAGGGGCTGCCGGAAGCCTATCTGTACCCGCCGATGATGCATATATGGAGCTCGCTGCGGGATCAGCTGGGCGCCATTAAGAAGCTTCAGCATGACGACGGCCTGTGGGGTACAGTCCTCGATTATCCGGAAGCCTATGGCGAGGTATCAGCCACGGCGGGCATTGCCGCAGCGATGGTAACCCAGAATAATCCGCTGCATGGCAAGTATGTCCAGCGTGCGCTGGACGGCGTGCTCGCGAATATCGCCGACAACGGGCGGGTCATGAACGTATCCGGCGGCACGGCGGTCATGAACGATATCGCAGGGTATCTCGGCATCGACAGGAAGTGGGCCCAGGGCTGGGGGCAGGGATTGGCGCTGGCCTTCCTGACGGCCGTGCTAGAGATGCAGCAGCAGGACTGATCGATCAGCTGTCATGACGCTTGCCCGAAGCATAGGCAAGCGTCATGGCTATTACCTACCTCTATTGATATAGGATGATGGTGCCTTGAAAGAGTACCCGTTACTCCATACCAAACTGCATATCCCCCAGCCGCGGCCGGCGACCATCCATCGGCCACGCTTATTCGAGCGGTTGAACGAGGGCCTGCATCGCAAGTTAACGCTCGTGTCGGCGCCAGCCGGCTACGGCAAGACCACGCTGATCAGCGACTGGGCCGCCGGATGCGGCCGAAGCGTCGCGTGGTTCTCGGTGTCCGGGCATGACAATGATCTCGCGCAATTCCTCTCCTATTTCATTACCGCCCTACAAACCATCGAGAAGCAGATCGGCAATCGGTCATTGAACCTGCTCCAGTCTCAACAGTCCCCGCCAACGGAACTCATCCTCACTTATCTTCTGAACGAGATTCACTTGCTTCCTCAGCCATGCGTGCTTGTCCTGGAGGACTTGCATGCCATTCATTCAGCGTCCATTCTTGCAGCGATCCATTATATGCTGGACAATCTTCCGCCGCAGCTGCACCTCGTGATCATTACCCGCCAGGACGCTAGTCTTGATGTAGCTCAGTTGCGCGTCCGAGATCAGCTGACGGAGCTGCGGGATGCGGACCTGCGGTTCACGGCTCATGAGGCAGCGGCGTTCCTGCGCGCGATGGGTCTGGAACTGTCTGCTGACGATATCGCCCTGCTCGAGGAGCGTACCGAGGGCTGGGCAGCGGGCCTGCAATTAGCCGCATTGTCGATGCGCGGGAGTGCGGATCACGCGGCGTTCATTCGCTCCTTCACAGGCAGCCATCCCCATGTCATGGAATACCTATTGGAACAGGTCGTTCAGAAGCAGCCGGAGCACATGCAGACCTTCTTGATGCGCACGTCTATTCTTGACCGGATGTGCGGCTCGCTATGCGATGCCTTAATGGACGGGGACGTGGAAGCCGGTATGCCGTCAGGCGACGAATTATTGCTCCAGCTGGAGCATGCGAACTTGTTCATCGTTGCGCTCGATCGTGAACAGCGTTGGTACAGGTATCATCATCTCTTCGCGGAGCTATTGAGGCAAAGACTGCAGCGCAGGTCAGCGTCCGGTGCAGGGCTAGGCGTGGCTGAGCTGCATATTCGCGCCAGTGAATGGTATGAGCGAGAGGGGCATGACGCAGAAGCGTTCCAGCATGCTGCTGCCGCGTATGATATCGAGCGGGCCGAACGGCTAGTCGAAGGCCGTGGGATGCCGCTGTATCTGCGGGGGTTGATGATGCCTGTACAGCATTGGCTGGAATCGTTGGATCGATCGGTGTTGGATGAGCGCCCCTCCTTATGGGTGGCTTATGCATGGACGCTGACCATGTCCGGTCAGCCGGTCAGCCATGTGGAGGACAAGCTCAGGTCGGCTGAATCGGTCTTGCAGAGACGGGAGCCGGACGAACAGACGCGCGACCTTGCTGGGCGGATCGCTGTCGTGCAGGCGATGCTGGCGATTCCCCTGAATCAAGTGGATGTGATGATGCGTAAGTCCCGGCAAGCGTTGGCGTTGCTGCATTCCAGCAATCTGCCGATTCGTACCAGCGCGACATGGACGTTGGGGCTTGCCTGTCAGCTGCAGGGCGACTACGCCGCGGCAAGTCAAGCCTATCATGAGGCTATCGCGGCTAGCGCGGCGACAGGCAATCGGATGATCACCATCGCAGCCACGATCTGTCTAGGCCAAGTCCAAGAGGCCGAGAATCGGCTTGAGCTGGCAGCCGAGACCTATCGGAGCGTATTGCAATCGGCAGGCGATCCGCCGCCACCCAACACATGCGAAGCGTATCTAGGCTTGGCGCGCATTCATTATCAGTGGGACAATCTGGGCGAGGCGGAGCAGTATGCCCGATTGAGCGCCCAATTAGCCACGCATATCCAGACCATCGATACGCCTGCTGTCTGTTACGTATTGCTTGCAAGCGTGAGGCTTGCGCAAGGCGATCTGACCGGCGCAGCCGCCATGCTGGATCACGCCGAGCAATTCTTGCGTAGGCGGCAGCAGCCTGGGTATGCCACCTCGGCCATTATGGAAGTGCGCGTGCTTCTGCAGCTGGAGCGGGGGGATCTAGAGGCAGCCGCCAGAATGGCGGTAAGGGATGAGCCGTCGGTTAGCCGAGTGCGTGTCCTATTAACGCAAGGAGACGCTGCTGCGGCAATCGCGATGCTGGATAAGCTTATGGAACAGGTCCAGAATCATGAGATGCCCAAGCTGCGGCTCTTGCTTGCGATCGCCTATGATGCCCAAGGCCAGCAGGATGAGGCGCTCCGAATCGTGGAGGAAGTGTTCGCGTATGGCGCAGCCGGAGGCTGCATTCGGCTATTCGCAGACGAAGGCAAGCCGATGCGGAGCCTGCTGGCTGAAGCGGCGGCTCGCGGCATCATGCCGGACTATGCCGGCAAGCTTATGCTTGCGTTCCGCAGGCAGGATCAGCCTTCAGCAGCGCGTAAGCCGGCGTGGATCGAACCGCTGAGCAAGCGTGAATTGCTCGTTTTGCAGCTGATCGCGCAAGGCTGCTCGAACCGCGAGATCGGCGAGCGGCTGTTCCTCGCAGAGGATACGGTCAAAGGGTACAATCGCCGTATCTTCGGCAAGCTTCAAGTGCAGCGGCGTACGGAAGCGGTCGCTCGCGCCCGCGAGTGGGGGTTCATCTAATTCCAGGAAGTTAACACCTTCGTGTCTACTGTCCCTGCAGCATATTCTCTACAATTAGGGGATAAGGAGCCGGCATTCGGCTTCAGATTGTTGCAGATGAGGTGACGAAAGATGAAAACAATCATGCATCAGAAATACGGTTCTCCCGATGTGCTGCATTTGGTCGAGGCGGAGACGCCTGTTCCTCAGGAACATGAAGTCGTTATTCAGCTGTACGCCACGACGGCAACGGCAGTGGATTGTGCCTTCCGCCAAGGCAATCCTCCCGTCGCAAGATTGTTCACAGGGCTCATGAGGCCGAAGCGGCCGATCCTAGGCTCCGTCGTGGCTGGGGAGATTATGGCAGTGGGCAGCAAGGTGAGCCGATTCAAGCCCGGAGATCGCGTGTACGGCGAAGGCCACAGCACATATGCCGAGTATGTATGCTTGCCGGAGAGCGCGGGGCTCATGATTCTGCCGGCTGATGTTCGTTATGAGGAAGCGGCTGCGATTCCATATGGAGCGCTGACAGCTCTGCCCTGTCTCCGAGATTCAGGTAAGGTCCAGAAGGGACAGCATATTCTGATCAACGGCGCTTCCGGAGCCATCGGCACGTGCGCGGTCCAACTGGCCAAGTATTATGGAGCAACCGTGACCGGGGTGTGCAGTACCGATAATCTGGCACTGGTGAAGTCGCTCGGAGCCGATAAGGTCATCGATTATACGGCAGAGGACTTCACGGACAAGACGCAAGCGTATGACATGATCTTCGATGTCGCAGGCAAGAGCTCTTTCGCACGCAGCGAGAAGGCATTGAAGCCGCATGGGACGTATCTGACGATCGTTTCGTCGCCCGCCATTATTTTTCAGCAGATGTGGACCTCGAAGCTCGGGAACGTCAAGGCGATGCTGGCCTTAACCGGCCTGCGGCCTGCAGCGGAGCGGCTCAAGGATCTCGCATTCATCACCGAGCTTCTCGACGCAGGCGCGCTTAAGGCCGTCATCGATCGATCCTATTCGCTGGAACAGATCGTCGATGCGCATCGTTACCTGGAAGCGGGGCATAAGAGAGGCAGCGTCGTCATAACCATTCGTGCTTGACACGTGCGCTACGGCTGAAACATTCCTGCAGCTCTTCGCGTCTATGACCGGAGAGGGAGGCGAGAGGCAGAATGAATATACGTAATGCCCTGGTTACCATAGGCTTATGCGCAGGCTTAATCGGCGGCATGCCGGCCTATGCGGAGGATACCGCGATGAAGAGGCCGCTCCGCGAAGCATTCGATCAGACGGTTATCGTGCCGTTCCAATATCAAGGCAAAGCATTCGTGAACGGTCAGAAAATGGACGTATTCGGAGATTACTCGATCGTGCAGCGAAATGGGCGCGTACTCGTCCCGATTAGGTTAATGAGCTACTTGGCGACGCAAGTCGACTATGAGCAAGGGTATTGGGAGGCCTCTTGGCAGGCGCATCTGCCGAACGAGGTGCTGCTCACGAATGCCAAGCAGAAGAAGACGATCAAGTTCACGGTGAACGACAAGACGATGCTGGTCAATAATGTGCCGCATGAGATGGATGTCGCGCCGCAGACGGTCGACGGCCGGATCGTGCTGCCGCTGCGAAGCGCCGCTGAAGCGCTGGGCAAGCAGATCGATTGGCTGGACGGCCTGATCCTGATGGGCGACGAGCCCGTTCATCTGCAGCATCCAGAGACGAAGGCGATCGTGCCGAGCATTAAGGCCCAAATCGAAGACAAGCGGCAGTTTGTCGATTATGATAAGATGGTAAGTCCGCTCACGAAGCTCGGGAATGCGAGCTATTATGTGAAGCGGACGTATCACGCCACGGGCGTAACTGAGACATTGATGAGGCGGGAGGACGGCAAGCGGGAAGGGACTGCATTGAAGCTGCCGAACGGTGCCGGGCTTTCCGATGCGAAGCTGGTCGGTCAGGAGCTGTTCTATATCGCGACGGTCGACGATCAAGGGACCCTGTATGCACATGACTTGCAGAAGGATCAGTCGCGCCGAATCGCGGCGATCGGCACCTGGGATCCATCGTGGGGATGGCTGGGCGAGGTGCAATACGTTGATGGACAGCTGTATGTCATCTTGCATAGAGGGGATAACACGATGGGCGGCGATTCCTTGTATCGGATGTTGAACGGCGAATTCCAGCATGTGGCGGATGCCAAAAGCTTCAGCAATTCCATCATCGATGGTGAGGCGTTGTACGCGACCGATTTCCACCCGATGTTCGACCCCGCGAATAACCTCAACCGAACCGACATGGCGACGGGGCAGGAGACGGCACTCGGGCAGCCGGGTTATGCCTATGGTATCAATCGCAACATCAGCGATCAGAGCGTAAGCTACCGCACGGCGCAAGGGCTGTATGTGACAGGCAATTATCTCTATACGCTGGGCTATCTAGAGGGCGACCGAGAAGACTTAAGCGCCGTCTATCGCATCAATCTGAACGATCAATCTCAGGTGAAGCTGACTTCACCGGCCAGCGCGTTCTGGATGGTGGAGGACGAGATCTACTATCTCGATGCGAATACAGGCAACCTCAAGGCTGTCCGTGCAGACGGCAGCAACGACCGCGTGCTCGTCAGTCAGAACGTGATGAACGTGCAGCTTCATGACGGAAGTCTATACTACACTGTGAACGCGGGCGGCTCCTCCTCATCCGAGGTCGGCATACTGTATCAGTACAAGACCGCGACGGGGCAGCAGCTGAAGCGCAGTGACAAGTCCGTAACTTCCTACTATGTTGGGAAGACAGGCTTGTACTACGTATCCAAGGGTTACGCTGCAGGCCTATACCGGGCGGAGCCGGACGGGCGCAATGTGCGGCTCGTGAATGACAGTATCGAATCGGCGGCGGTGTCCGATGCGGGCGTGACCTACACGTTGACCTATGAGGAAGGCCTATTTGCCGTTCGATGAGACGCGGGCGCACTTCCCCCTGCCGCATGCTATAATGCTAGCAAAAGGTCGAGGGGGAGTCACGATTGAGCAGCAAGGATAAGCTGGCGGAATATGGACTATCCGACATCCAGCACTTGAAGGTCCACGGTCGAACGACCGGGGACCTCTCGCCGCTGGCGCTATTCTGGACAGCCAGCGGGGTGGAATGGAATGCCAGAGGCTCTGAGCTGTGGGTAGAAGTCGAGGTCGATTACGCGGCTTACGAGCCGTGGATCAGCATTCTGGTGAACGATGTACCCGTGAGCAGGCAGATGCTCCCGGCCGGCCGCTATTGGGTTCCCGTGTTCAGGGGCATGGATCCGAATACGGTCAAAAATATCCGCATCGTCAAGGACGTGCAGGCGATGAGCGGTGACCCGCGCCATTCCCTGTTGATTCACGCCGTGAAGTTCGACGGTGAGTTCCTGCCGATCGAGGACAAGCCGTGCCGCTTCGAATTCATCGGGGACAGCATCACGTCCGGGGAAGGCGCGATCGGCGCGAAAGCCGAGGCGGATTGGATCCCGATGTGGTTCAGCGCCGTACACAATTACACCGCGATGACGGCTGCCGCCTTCAAGGCCGACTATCGCATCATCTCGCAGAGCGGCTGGGGCGTACTCACGAGCTGGGACAACAACCCGCATGCGAGCATCCCGCAGTATTATGACCAAGTCTGCGGATTGCTGACAGGCGAGAAGAATGAGGCGTTAGGCGCCTTGCGGCCCAATGACTTCGAGGCTTGGCAGCCGGATGTCGTCGTCGTGAATTTGGGGACGAACGACGGCAGTGCCTTCAACACGCCGGAGTGGCGCGATCCTGCGACAGGCGAGTCGCATAAGCAGCGGATGAACGCGGACGGGTCCTACCATGAAGAAGATCTGCAGAAGTTCATGGACGCGGTTGAGCAGTTCCTGGCTAAGATCAGAGGCCATAACAGCCAAGCGCATATTGTGTGGGCATACGGCATGCTTGGTCTGCCGATGATGCCCGCCATTCGGCAGGCGGTGGATGCCTACATGGAACGAACAGGTGACAGCCGCATCTCAATCTGCGAACTGCCTGCTACGACGGAAGCGACCGTCGGCGCAAGGACGCACCCGGGCGCACCGGCCCATGAGCAGGCTGCGGAGACGCTGACCGCACATATTCGCAACATACTAGAAGCTTAAGCAAGAGGCCATCCGCGTTGGATGGCCTTACCTATGTCTAATAATTCCCCAGCACAATGCCGAAGCAGGCGACGTTGATCAGTACCGTAACACCTGCACCGATGAGCAGTCCCTGCATCATGCCCTTGTTCTTCCGGCACAGAATCAAGGCAGGGATGAGGTACAGAAGCTGCGTGACGCTTATGAAGAAGAGGGCGATCGGGAACAAGAAGTTCAACAGATGGAGCAGCGCAAGCAGACCGATGCCCTTCCACACCTGACGCGTATGGCCCTCAGGCTTCGCCGGTTCTTTATTCGGTTCTTCCAATCGGCTCGCCTCCCGTTCTGAGCTTGAATTCATCGCGCAGCTCCGCCAGCTTGAGCTCCTGATCGCCGCGGTAGAACATGTTATACGTGTCGAAGGGAATGATGCGCCCGTCCGGATGGACGATGTGGACGCAGGACTTTTTCACGGAACGTACATCGAAGTTATAAGGGTCCAGGAACTGCATAATGATGACCCGGAACACATTGTCGTAGCTGATCGTGTCCGGTACCGCGAACATGGGCAGGCAGCACAATAAATTCCGCAGCGAGAGGGCAGAGGATTCGGGCGAATGCGCGGTCGAGAACAGGTCGAAGATCCGTGACTTCAACGTCTGATCCTGCTCGAACACGATCGTGTTGCGGCCGCCCTCCAGCAGCACCTGCGGGTCGATCATCCCCGTCAGCGGCACGACTTCGTCGCCCAGCTTGAGCGCATAGCCCATTGCCAGACAGTCGGGATGACACGGCACCGGAATAACATCCTCCGCGCGGAATACGCCCGATTGATCGATAATCTGTTGGCGCACCTCGCTCAGCGTGAGACGGTCCTTCGCGGGGTCATAATCCTCCAGGCGGCCAGCTGCCTGGATCGGCTGGAAGGTGACGCCGCGCACGGCCGGCTGCTTCAGTCCATATTGGATAATCTCCCCGACCTCATGATCATTGAGTCCCTTCTTCAGCGTGACGACGAGCGTCGTCGAGATGTTGAATTCGTTCAGATGCTCAATGGCTTTGCGCCTGATCTCCCGAAGATCGGCACCGCGCAGCTCCATCAGCGTCTCCCGCTCGAAGCTGTCGAACTGCAGGTATAGCTCGAATCCCGGCGTGTACCCGGCCAGGCGCTTGGCGAATTCGCGGTCTTGCGCGATGCGAATGCCGTTCGTGTTGACCATGATATGCTTGATCGGCTTCTGCTTGGCGAGATCGAGAATCTCGAAGAACTGCGGGTGAATCGTCGGCTCGCCGCCGCTGATCTGCACGATATCGGGCTCGCCTTCATTGCGGACGATCGCGTCGAGCATCGCCTCGATCTGTTCCAGCGAGCGCCACGTCTCCCGCTCGGGCGAGGACTGCGCATAGCAGATCGGGCACTGCAGATTGCAGCGGTCCGTGACCTCGATCAGCGTCAGGCAGCTGTGTTGCTCATGATCCGGGCATAGCCCGCAATCGTAGGGACAGCCGTACTTGATCGGCGTGTTCCAGTGCAGCGGCATTTCCGCAGGCTTCAGGAATTCCCTGCACCTCTTATAATAGTCGACGTCGGTGGAGATCAGCACCTTCTCCCGGCCATGGTGGCCGCAGTACTTGAGCAGGAATACCTGCTCGTCCTCGATAATGACTTTCGCCTCCACTTTACGCAGGCATTGGGAGCAGATGCTGTTCGTCAATTCATAGAACAGGTAAGGCCGATTGCTAGCGGGCATCGCGGGATTCCTCCATCCGAGTGTTGTGGGGGGGTTGAAGCCATTTGCGCATGATGCTGATGTAGTAGATCAGGCCGGCCAGGCAGGCAAGCTGGATGTTATTCAGGCCGAGATAAGGGTGCGGCGTAGGCTTGATGAAGTCGATGCCCAGGCGGAAGGCGAGATAGCCTGTCATGAACAGCTGGAACACCGCGCCGTCTGGGAGCCGCATGCGATTTTTTACCCCGAGCAGGCATGATCCAAGCAGCAGCAAGAAGGCGATCTCATAGAGCTGCGTGGGGTGGCGGGAGACGCCGTCTCCAAAATCGATCCCCGTAACCCAGCCTGTAGGCGTGCCGTAGGTATGGTCGTCCAGACCCGTCATGAAGCAGCCGATCCGCCCGATCGCCATGCCGAGGATGATCGGCAGTGCCATGTCGTCGCCTGTGGATTGCGTCACGCCGATGCGCTTCTTCACCCACTCGACGCCGATGAGACCGCCTAGCAGCCCGCCGACGATCGTTTTGCCGCCCATGAGGTAGGTGTAGCTGTTCCAATTGTCTACGAGGAGCCGCGGGTCCTCCAGCCAATACAGTACCTTCGATCCCAAGGCCGCGCCCAGGATGGCGCCGACGATGATCCAGATGCTCTTGTCGGTCGGCAGCCTCTCCTTCCTGCGCGTATACAGATACACGCGGAAGCCGATGAAATAGGCGAGCGCTTCGAAGAGGACATGGGGATGCAGCTTGAACAGTCCGAGGTCGATCCAGATGGGGAATGTCATAGCTAGCCTCCCTGTATGGTATTCTTAACCAGTATAGGGATGTATTCTTGATGGGAGGGGAGATTCCTGCAATGCGTACACGATTGGCGGCAGTGGTGGCATTTGTATTGGTAATTGTTCTTGCAGGTTGCGTTAACGATCGGTCGATCCCTTTTACGGAGCAAGAGGTTGATGACTATATCGCTGATCAGAATTTCGACACACTTGCAGTCGAATTCATTAACGAGGACTTTGTGGTCGTACTCTATCAACAAGGGAGTGTCACTGGCTTCCATATGCTCTACAAAGATCATGAGGGGAATATCCAAGATCCTTCTGTCCACGGGTACGATTCGGGATCTGCACCGGTACAGCTGTCGGGATCAGCCACTAAGTACCCTTTCGTTACCGTTATCGTGAATGATGATTCGATGATGGAAAGGGCGGATCGGATTGAAGTGACGTTCGAGGATGGAAGGGTCGTTCGCAGGAAGTTCATGGGGAGGGGGGCAATCATCCCTTACGGAACGGAGATCGAAGGCAGCATGTCCTCTTCCTCTGTCGTGCTGTACGATGCGGAGAATAGGGAAGTATATGCTTATCCATCGTAGCAAGATAAGGAGGTGTGCTGGACGATGAAGGATGAAGTCTACAGCTACAACATCAAACGTTGGGAAGCGCTGGCGAAGGCGAATGCCTTGTTCACGCGCCCCAATCTGGAGCTGGATCGGGATTCGGCTCGCGCATATCTCGAGCTGGAACGGCTTGGCCTAGACGTGGATTTGGTTGGCGTGCGCGTGCTGTGCCTGGCGAGCGGCGGCGGGCAGCAGTCTGCGGCATTCGCGCTCTTGGGGGCGGACGTGACGGTGCTGGACATTTCCCCGTCGCAATTGGAGCGGGACAAGATCGCAGCCGAACACTATGGCGCGACGATTGCCTGCGTGCAGGGAGATATGCGGGATTTATCTGTCTTCGCCGAGAATGCGTTCGATATCGTCTGGCATCCTTATTCGCTCAATTTCGTGCCGGATGCGCGGGTTGTTTTTCACGAAGTGGGCAGGGTATTGCGAGAGGGCGGGCTCTATCATCTGATGTGCGCGAACCCCTTCTTCGCCGGCGTGACGCATCGGGATTGGAACGGGGAGGGCTATACGGTCAAGGTGCCGTATGAGGATGAGGTCGTCACGTCGTATCCGGATCAGGAATGGGTGTATGACCCGGCCGAGGCCGATGGCCCGATTCAGGAGCCGAGAGAGTACAAGCAGACGATGAGTCGGATCATGAACGGACTGATTCAGAAGGGCTTTGTGTTAGGTTATTTCTCCGAGGTGTCCGGGTGGTATCCGGAAGCGCCGCCGGGAAGCTGGGGGCACTTCACGCGGATGGCGCCGCCTTGGATGGAGATGAATTGGATCTACAAACCCAAGATGCGGGTGAGCTTCTCGGGGTTGGAAACAAAATAAACCGTGGTGACCGCAGAGCCGTCCAGGCTTGTCGCGAACGCCAATGCAATAGGGGGCTTCTCGCTGCGCTGCAGGAGAAGTCCCCTTTGTCCGCTGATCCATGCATGACGGACCTGCCCCGTGAGCGAGCCCTTGCTGGCGATGCCGGCGAAGAACGCGCCGATTCGGTCGCGGCCGAGAATCGGGTTGAGCGCGGCGCGCACGATGCCGCCGCCATCGCTTAGCAGTACGGCTTGGTCCGTCAGCAGGCCGATAAAGGCGTCGAATCGCCCGGTATGGAGCGACTGGGCGAACGTCTGCACGAAGCGGTAAATCGATTCGTCGAGTGCCGCTTCGTTATCGCTGCGCGGACGCTGGCCGATCTTGGCTGCGGCGCGGCTGAAGATTTTGCGGCAGGCCGCCTCGGACTTGTTCAGCATGGCCGCGATCTCGCGATACTCGTAGCCGAGCGATTCGCGCAGCACGAATACGGCACGCTCCGGTGGCGTGCAGCTCTGCAAGAGGACGAGCATGGCATAGCCCAGCTGCTCGCGACGCAGCAGCTGCGCCGCAGGCTCATCCTTCGAATCGAGCTCAATGATCGGCTCCGGCAGCCATTGCCCAGGATAGTGTTCGCGCTGCTTGGGCGCGGCCTTCAGCATGTTCAGCACGCGGTTCGTGAGCATGCGGACGAGATAAGCCTTCGGATGCATGATTGCGGTCTCGCCGCCGAGCCTGCTCGCCGAGACGAATACGTCTTGCACCGCGTCTTCGGCTTCGCTCATCGAACCAAGCATCCGGTATGCAAGCGAAGTTAGCAGCGGTCGGTATTCGCGGTATAACGCTTCTAGCTGCTGCGTCGTGAAGCTCGGCGGCATGAACATCAGCCTTCAACCTCCTTAAGTCTCGTAACAGCCAGGGAACATGCCTGTTGAGATGGCCATGCGGTTCCAGCAGTTGATGGCGTTAATCGCCATGATCAGCGCGACGAATTCGCTCTCGCTGTAATGTCTGCGCACCTCGTCGTAGACGGCCTGCGGAACGCCGGCTTCGGCGATTCGCGTAACGGCCTCGGTCAATGCGAGTGCGGCACGTTCCTTCGCCGTGAATACGGGCGCTTCGCGCCACACGACGACCAGATTAAGCCGCTGCTCCGTCTCCCCTTGGCTGCGCATATCGCTGGCGTGCATGTCGACGCAGAATGCGCAGCCGTTGATCTGCGAGGCCCGCAGCTTGATCAGTTCATAGAGCGATGGGTCGAGTCCCATCTTGGACGCCGCATCCTCCAGCTTCAGCAGTGCCTGGAAGCCAGCGGGATTGGCCGTTCGGTGATTCATACGCAATTGCATGAGTATCCCTCCATCGAATCGAATGTGCACGTCTCTAAGACAATCGAGACCTTCGATCTGTGACAGGGGAATCTGCCGTCGCATAAGCTGGGGATTAACCCATACTTTGCGATAGGAGTGCTCATTATGCCGATTGTACCGGGAACCCATGTCGTCTATACCGTTCGACCGGGGGATTCCCTCTATTCGATTGCGAACCAATTCGGGACGAACGTGCCGGCGATTATCGAAGCGAATGCGTATCGTCCGCCGATCGCGGAGCCCGATCTGATCTACCCGGGACTGAAGTTGCTCGTGCGGCTGCCCGGGATGTCCCAGCAAAGCGCTGTGCTGCACCAGGTGACGGAGGGCGACACGCTATACCGCCTCGCGACGCGGTATTCCGTCGGTCTAGACATGCTCGCTGCGCTGAACCAGCTTGAGAGGCCGGACATTCTCCGCGTTGCTCAGCTCATTCATGTGCCAGCGATGGTCTACGAGATCGAGCAAGGCGATACGTTAAGCGGTATCGCCCGGCGATTCGGCATCACGGTAACGGACTTGATTCAAGCCAATGAGGAGCGTCCGGGCTTCTCGCTGGATCTGCTCTATGCCGGCTTCCGCCTCGTCGTGCCGTTACCGTCATCCGCGAACATCGTGGTGTACCAGCCGCTGCCGGGGACGCGGATCGCCGCAGGGCAGGAGATGACAGGCGTTGCCCGCGCCTTCGAAGCGACCGTGTTGTACCAGATTCGGGACGGAGCCGACCGTGCGGTGACCGAGGAAAAGCACTTCATGACGGAAGAAGGCGCGCCGGCATTCAGCCCGTTCCGCGTGCAGCTGCAATTCGATGGCGCGCCAAGCACTTCGTCAGGCACCCTGATGGTCTACACCCGAAGCGCGAAGGACGGGAGCATCCAGGATCTTGTATCCATTCCCGTCGCGTTCGGGTGAGAAGGGGCATAGCGACGGCTAATTCGTTGCCGCCGCTTCGCTGACCTCGGAGAGCACTTTGCCGACAAAGGCAGGCGTTCCCCAGATGATGTACCGGCCCTTCCGCTCCTGATCGTCGAAGAAGTATTGGAACTTCGCGGCGCCGCGGGCAGGGTCGGGCTGATTCATGAGCTGCATGACCGCTTGGGAAATCTTCATTGCCTCCGCGTTATCGACATAACAATCCAGCACCGTGCACACCTGCAGCTTCCCTTGCGCCGCGCCTTCATAGCCATCCATGAAGGCCTGCACATCCTCCATGGCATTCGTCTTGAATGCCTCCGCGTTGCTGCCCATGAACATCTCCGCATCCTCCTTCCGGATTCTCCATTCCCCGCCGACCTTTGCTGCCTTCAGTCGGTTCTCGCGAATATAGCGCCTGATCGTGCGGGGGTGCATATCGAGCATTTGAGCAAACTGATCGACAGTGAGCAAGTCGTTCATCACCACAACACCTCCTGTAATGTCCGTATAGTTACATGTTATTACCCTTGGTTACATTTGTAAAGGGGGCGTTTAACAGAAAAGTAGTAATATACGTGTGACAATCGTTATAGTAGGATTAGTATCATAACTGGATCATGCAAGCGAGAGTGAGGCGCATATGAAAGTCATAATAATCGATGATGCCAAGGCGATGCACCTCATCTTGAAGCGCATCCTTGCCAAGGCAGACGGCGTCGAAATTGCAGCGGCCTTCCGCGAGACGGAATCGGCATTCCTATATCTAGCATCGAATGAAGTGGATCTGGCATTGGTAGACATCAGCATGCCTAAGGAGACCGGCCTTGCATTCGCTAAGCGACTGCGTGAGGCTGGCCATAATGTACGGCTTGTGTTCATCACCTCCCATAGCGAGCATGCGCTGTCCGCGTTCGATGTCTTCGCTTACGACTATATCGTGAAGCCGGTGGACCAGGATCGGTTGCTTGGGACGATTGAGAGAGCGCGGTCCGAGCATCGGCCGCTCACAGCGATGGAAGAGCGGGCAGTGGGGACAGAAGGCATTGCGTTTAATGGTCTAGGCGAGATTGAGATTCGGGATGCCCAAGATCGGATCGTGAAGTGGAAGACGAGCAAGAGCACCGAGTTGTTCTGCTATCTGCTGCAGCAGCGGGGAAGACTTGTATCGAGGGCGCGGCTTGTGGAGGATATTTTCGGCGATATGCCGCACAAGAATGGCGAGGTCTATCTGAACACCTCGGTCTACCAGCTGCGCAAACTGTTGGACAACCATGGCCTGAAGGAACGCTTGCATTCGGACGGCAGTCATTATGCGCTGGATCTTGGGCGAGTCCAGGTCGATATTGTTCGGTTCGAGGAAGGCTGCCGGCAGCTTGCTGCGGTCGATGATACGAACATAGAGGAAGCACTCGAACTGGAACAACTCTACCGCGGCGATCTATTCGGGGAGCGTGCATATAGCTGGGCATGGAGCGAGGTGGAACGGCTGTCTGAGATGTACGCCGCCCTAGTGGAACGGCTATGCGGTACGCTGTTAAACAAGGGCGAGACGCAGACGGCTGTTCGGCTGCTGAAGAAGCTCGTCGACCGCAATGAGCTGCGGGAATCAGCATGGATATTACTGTTTCGAGCACTGGCACAGCAGAACAACCGAGAAGCGCTAACAAGGCGCTATCAGTCTTACCAGGAGAGTCTGCACAGAGAGCTCGGCATTATGCCATCGACTGAGATTGAGAACCTATATAACGGGCTGCTTGAGGAATTAGAAAGTTAATAGGCGTCACCTGATTATTGAAGGGGATCCGATATTGGATCCTCTTATTTGCGTTGTCGAGGTTTGTCATTCAGCCGTCATTGGGGGTGGGTATAATGGACTAGGAAACCATATAAGGAGTGAATATAACGTCATGTTAGCAAGAACATTCAAGCGAAAATGCATAGCGGTATTGGCAGGGTTGATGGCAGTGGCCTCGTTCTCCGTCACTGCTCCAGTATCCGCCGATGTCCCCATTATACCGCCGGTTGTCCCGATCCCCGTCATCCCTAACATCCCATCGACACCCGCGGATACGGCTCCTCCCGCTTTTAAGGGTGCCGAGACGGGTGATAACGGGAACGAAGTGACACTCAACTTCGATGAGCCGATCTCCATTAATTCCGGTGATGAAAAAACTGCGGAATTTTTGAAGAGCAACATTAGCGTCGCAGTAGATGGCGTCAACTTTGCTCCAATACAGGAGCAAAGCTACATCGATTGGGGAAGCAATTATATCTATATTGAATACGAATATGACATGCAAGTTATCCTTGGTTCCAATACTAGAATCAAAATTGCGGCCAACACAATTAAAGATGCAGTGAATAACGGCAATGCCGAAATGATTCTGGACGTGACGCCTCCGGCCATCCAGAGCGTGACCTTGAGCAGCGATAACCGCGAGGTCACGGTGGCGTACAGCGTCTATGCGTACGATAATACGGATGGCACGTTGAAGAGTAAAATCCGGCTGAGCCGAGGGGGGGTGTCCGAGCCGACTTACCTAGCGGAGAATGATACCGTGTCCGTTGAAGGCGGCGTGTTGACCATCCATCTTGCGCAAGCCTTATCCGGGCCTGTGAATATCATTACAATTGATGGGAATGCCATTCGAGATGCCATCGGAAATACGGATAATGACGAGAGAACCGGAATTATTGCAGCTAACGGGGGCGCCATCGATCCGATCGATACGGTCAAGCCATACTTCATTTATGCCTACCACAATTTCAACGCCGTAACGTTTATATTTAGCGAGAATATTACGGTGCCTGATGCGGATGCAGCAGTATTGCTACAAGGGATTGAAATTTATGATTATAATTATGGGTATAGGACTCTCCCATCAGACGCTGTCCTGACATTCTCGGGCAATAGAATGACCCTTGAATTAGGTACATTTACAGGAACGGCCCACCAGATTAGATTCAACCCCGCCAATTTAATCGTTGATGCGAGTGGCAACAGTTATGGAAGCACAACGATGTACGCTTATCCAGACTCGTATGAACCTACATTCGGAGCGGATGCAGACGACAGCTACTTGTCCTACAACGGCCGTAAGCTAACCATTGATTTTGATCCCGAGATTAGCGATTTGCTAGATCTTACACTGGTCAACGGCACATCCCGTCTGAATGAGCACATCAAGATTTCGCTCGATCAGGGCGTGACTTACTCCGCGCTGGCACAGAATGATCGCGTGGTGGTTCAGAATGATCGTGTGATTATCTACTTCCACACGGGCAAACCACAAGGCAGCATTCATGTGAAGTTCGACGCGAATATACTAGGCGATCTGTACGACCTCCAGCGCAACATTGCGGAAACTATCGTGGTGGCCTATAACACGCCAGATATGACTGGCTATCTGTTCAGCAATGCACCGACTGAATTGGCGTTCGCAGACAATGCCGAATGGAGAAGCAAGGTGAAGGCAGTCTATCTGAATGGCCTTCAAGTGCCTGCCTCTGACTATTCGTTAACGGAAGGTAAGCTTACCCTCAAGCAAGGGTTGTTCCAAAAAGGCTACTACTATGAGATCGAGATTCAGGCAGAAGGCTATAGCTCAAAAGTGTATTGGTCGAGAGCCTATCGTTCGTCTGAGATTTTCTATATGACGACCCCAGATGTGGTACGAGGGCAAGGTATAACGGCAACAATCAGTCTCTTTAACAATGTGTTTGGAGAGGAATCGTTCAAATCGGGGACACAGACGGTTATTTTCCAACTGATGGACGAGGACATACCGGTTAGTATTATCTCTGCGGATTTCAAGGTGAGTACAGGTACGTATACGGGGCACTTCAATGTAGCAGACGGGATGAATCCGAAATATACGGTTAAGGCATTCGTCGTGAGTAAGAACATCAACGATCCAAATAACTTGGGGCTGAACTTGGCGACCGTGAAGACACAGGAAGAGATTGACCAGCTCATTATGGAGCAAGACTATGAAGAACATTAATTCGGAGAAGGCGAGGCCTATTACAGTGAAATTGCGTAAGTTAAGCTTCATGCTGTTGGCGCTCCTTCTCCTGCCGCTGACGCAATTGTCAGCTGTATCGGCGAGCAGCGTTGTGTCCCTGAATGCCATAGCCTCTACAGAGGCAGGGCAGACAGTCACGATTACAGGGTCCACTAGCCTGACCGAGGTCATCATTAAGGTGCTGCGCCCGAATAACAGCGTCGTATTCTATGACATCGCTCAGGTGACCGGCGGGCAATTCACAAGCTCCTTCCGACTCGGCACCCAAGAGGGGGCAGGGAAGTATAAAGTCATAGCAGGACAGTTGGATCAGGTGGCTGCCGTCGAGTTCGAAGTTACAGCGATCGTGGTGCCGGATCCAGGCACGGGAACGAATCCGAATCCAGGCACAGGAACGGAACCAGAACCGGGAACGATAACCGGACCAGACCCCGAACCGGGAACGCCGAGTCCAGGGCCGACCGTGACGCCTCCGGCGCAGCCGGCAACCCCTGCTCCAGCTACGGTAGCATTGGACGAGAGTTCCTATGCCGTCAGCTCGGCTACGGATGCGAGCGGACGCAGCGTGACCAAGGTGGATGTGGATGCAGGCAAGCTGGCCGATGCATTCAAGCAGTTGGCAGCAATCAAGAGCGAGCAGGGCGTAACGCCATCGATCAAAATCAAGGTCGCCAATACAGCGGCAGGCGGAGCCAAGGCAAGCTTGCCTCTAGCGGTATTGAACGAGGCTGCGAAAAACACGCCTACTGCTACCATCGACTTTGAGACGAGCAGCGGCACCTATGCGATGCCTCTTCGACTGCTGCAAGATCCGGCCATTGCGGAGCAGCTGGGAACGGATCTGGCGGATGTCCGGATCGAGATCTCCATCGCTGCCGTACCTTCGGAGCAATCGGACAAGATCAAGCGTGATGCACGAGGCATCAATACGACGCAAGTCGGAACGGTCGTCGAATTCACCATCACGGCCACGAGCAATGGGGAATCCACAGAGCTGAACGACTTCGGTTCAACCTATGTGGAACGTACGATTACGCTGCCAGGCGCCGTCGATAATCGGCAGGCGACCGTAGCCTTGTACGATCCGACTACCGGCCAGTTCTCCTTCGTGCCGGCAATCTTCGAGGGACAAGCGGATGGCTCCACCAAAGTGGTCTTCAAGCGTAACGGCAACAGTATCTATACCGTGCTTACGTCCACCCGGACCTTCGATGACGTGCAGAAGCACTGGGCGAAGGCAGATATCGAATTGTTGGCTTCCAAGCTTGTCGTAAACGGCGTATCGGCAACGGAATTCGCGCCTGAGGGCGATATTACGAGAGCAGAATTCACGGCCTTGCTGGTTCGTTCGTTAGGCTTAACGACTACGGGTGCAGCCTCGTCGGCATTCGCCGACGTGAATGCGGACGCTTGGTATGCCGGCGCGATCAGAGCAGCGGTGAAGGCGAAGTTGGTCGAAGGAATTGACGAGCGCAACTTCAAGCCGAATGCGACGATCACGCGCGAACAGATGGCGGTAATGGTAGCTAGAGCTGTAAGTGCGGCAGGCGTGCAGGCCGACAGCAGCGCGGAACAGACGGATCTGCAGACCGTCTTCAAGGATCATGCTTCCGTAAGCGGATGGGCTCGAGACGCTGTAGTTCAAGCAGTCGAGGCAGGCATCATCACGGGGATGACGCAGGATACTTTCGTGCCGGGTGCTAATGCGACTCGCGCACAGGCAGTCGCCGTATTGACGCGGTACATGCAGCATGCAGGCCTTATGAAATAACGAGTACCAGGAACGACGCGAATACCGGACAACCCGCACGGTGGGATGTCCGGTATTTGGCGTGCCAATCTAGTAATATCGGGAGGGGTTGTGATAGTATTTGAGCATACTGCAGACGAATGATCTGCACGAGGGGATACTAATACTACATGAGCCTCAGCGATTCGATATACTACATGCTGATTGCGGCAACCTGTCTGATGCTGTCCATTTCCTACCTCTCCTTCAGGAAGAGACAGCTCCCCGTGGCCAAGTACGGCGCCTTAGTCATGCTGACAGCCTCAATCTATACATTCGGCTACGCCTTTGAACTTACCAGCACTACGCTGGCGGGCATCCAATGGTGGCTCAGGGTCGAATATCTGGGCATTCCCTTCATCTCAACCTTCTGGTTCATTCTGGTCCTCTACTATACGGGGCAGCAGGTATGGTTGAACAGGCGTGTCATGATGCTCCTTTTTGCCGTTCCGGCCATCACACTCCTCCTGCATTCCACCAATAATCTGCACCATCTCTATTATTCGACGATCGAAGCCGTGCCCGGGAGTATCTTCAAGCTAGAAGTTGTAACGGGCAAAGCGGCTTGGTATTGGGTTCAAGTCGTCTATAACAATCTGCTGGCAGTCCTAGGGACGGTGTTGTTCTGGATTCGTTATGTTCGTTCCGTGCCAGTCGTCCGGAAGCAGATTCTAATTCTCATGCTGGGCGCGATCGCGCCTTGGATCTGCAACGCCATCTACTTGTTCGGCCTCTTGCCGATCGAGGTCGATCTGACGCCGCTCGGCTTCACGCTGTCGGGATTGTTCTATCTATGGGGGATCTACCGGTACAATCTGCTGCGCCTCGTCCCCGTTGCGATGCAGACTGTGTTCGAGACGATGGAGGACGGCGTTATCATCCTTGACTATGACGCGAACATTATGAATGCGAACAAGGCAGCCAAGGCCATGTTCGCTCATTCCGTCACGCTTGAGGGTCCGGCGCTTGCCGTATTCGCGAACGCTCCGGAGCTTGCTGCTATGGTGGCGGACTCGACACATGCAGGCGGTCGCTTCACGATGCCGATCGGCGTCGAAGTCCGCCATTATGACGTGAGAATATCCAGTCTGAAGGATAAGTCGAATACGCAGCTAGGCAGGATGCTTGTGCTGCATGACGTTACCCCGATCGTCCGCTATCAAGAACAGATTCAGGCCAGCGCGAGTCAACTGGCGGCGTTCAGCGCGTTCAAGGATGACGTGTTCGCGGTTGTGACGCATGACATCCGGAATCCGCTGGCCATGCTGGTGAGTGCGACGGAGCTTCTCGAAGAATCGCGTGCCGGAGACGAAGGGGAGGACAAGGAGCTGCTGCAGGATGTAGCCCAGCAGGTGAAGAGCACCTACCTTCTCGTCGAGCAGCTACTCGAATGGTTCCGAAGCCAGCGCGAGAAGACGACGTACAACCCTCGATCGTGGAATGCGGCCGCATGCGTGGAAGAGGCGATTCAGCTTGCCGCGAGGCAGATCGAACAGAAGCAGATCACGATTCTTACCGAGATCGACGCTGACTTGGCCGTGTTCGCGGACAAGGAGATGCTCGCGCTCGTCCTGCGGAACCTGCTCTCCAATGCGATCAAGTTCACGAACAGCGGCGGTTCCATTCACGTAGGCGCTGCTTCCGACGGCAACGAGGTGACGCTGTTCGTTCGAGATTCCGGTATCGGGATCGACGAAGAACGCGGGAATTCGTTATTTCATGGGATCCAGCAGGCAACGAGCGGAACCGAGGGCGAGAAGGGAACGGGACTCGGTCTGTATCTGGCAGACAAATTCGTCTCCATGCACGGCGGACGGATTTGGTATGCGCGCAACCCCGAGCAAGGGAGCACCTTCTACTTCACCCTTCCTCAGAATGCTGCAGCAGCATTTACTTGATATATCTAGGAAAACGGCTTGGAATACCCAATCGATATTGTATAATGTTCTCGGATAATTCGACTATGGAATAAGGGGTGCGAGGATGATCCGGATATCGGAAGACCAACAATATTACGAACTGACAAGTCCTACCCTGATGCCTAAGGCATCGGGGTTTCTGTGGAACGAGCGCATGATGATCCACATGAACTGCCGCGGTTATGCGGTCGCGCAGTTCATGCAGCCCGAACCGGCCAAATATTCGCATGCGCCGAACCTCGAGGCTAAGACGTTCATGCAGCCCGAGCAGCCTTACTACGCGCATCATCCCGGCCGATTCGTCTACGTGAAGGATGAGGAGACGGGGGAATTGTTCTCCGCGCCGTACGAGCCGGTCCGCGCGCAGGCCGACAGCTATACGTTCGCCGTAGGCAAAAGCGATATCGTCTGGCGGATAGAGTGCAAGGGCATACGCATCGAGATGAGCATTCGCCTGCCGAAGGATGCGCCGATGGAGCTGTGGCGCATGAAGGTAACGAATCTCACGGACAAGAAGCGCAAGCTCAGCATCTACCCGTACTTCACGGTCGGCTACATGTCATGGATGAATCAGTCCGGCGAATACAACGAAGAGCTGCAGGGGATCGTGTGCTCCTCCATTACCCCGTATCAGAAGTACCCGGACTACTATAAGATCAAAGAATTCAGCGACAAGACCTTCCTGATCGCGGACCGGAAGCCGACCTCGTGGGAAGTGAACCACGAAGCGTTCGAGGGAGAAGGCGGCATCGGGTCGCCGTCTGCGATTCAGGCCGAGCAGCTGGCGCAGGGAGATGCCCGTTACGAGACGCCGGTGGCTGCTCTGCAATATCGTCTCGAGCTTGCGCCAAACGGAGAAGAAGCATACAAGTTCATCTTCGGGCCGGCCAAGGACGAGGCGCAGATCGCGGCGATCCGCCAGGAATACTTCCTGAGCAAGAACGCCGACGGCGAGGACGGCTTCGCGGCGGCGGAGCGGGAATACGACGCGTACATTCGAGATGGCCGCGGCTGCATCGAGATCGAGACGCCTGACGCGGACCTCGACAACTTCGTGAACCACTGGCTGCCGAGACAAGTGTTCTACCACGGGCAGACCAACCGGCTCACGACCGATCCGCAGACGCGGAATTTCCTGCAGGACCATATGGGCATGAGCTACATTAAGCCGGAGATCGCGCGGGCGTCCTTCCTCATCGCGCTGAGCCAACAGAAGGCAAGCGGCTCGATGCCGGACGGCATTATCCTGCATCCGGATGCGGAGCTGAAATACATCAACCAAGTGCCGCACACGGACCACTGCGTGTGGCTGCCGATCTGCCTCAGCACGTATCTGGACGAGACGAATGATTACGCCGTGCTCGATGAAGTCGTGCCGTATGCGGACGGCGAAGGCTCCGGTACCGTGATGGAGCACATCAACCGCGCCATCCAATGGCTCCTGCAAGATCGGGACGAGCGCGGCTTGAACTACATCAATCAAGGCGACTGGTGCGACCCGATGAACATGGTCGGCTACAAGGGCAAGGGCGTGTCCGGCTGGCTGACGATCGCCACGGCCTATGCCTGCATGGTCTGGGCAGACATTTGCGAGAACAGCGGACACGCAGAGTTCAGCCGGCAATTCCGCGCATCGGCGCAAGAGACGAACGATGTGATCAACAAGTATCTTTGGGACGGCGAGTGGTACGCGCGCGGCATTACGGACGACAATGTCGTGTTCGGCATCAGCACGGATAAGGAAGGCCGCATCTTCATCAATCCGCAGGGCTGGTCGCTCCTCAGCGGCGCTGCCGATTCCGAGAAGCAGGCCAAGCTCATCCGCGCGGTCGAGGAGCAGTTGGAATCGCCGTACGGCGTAGAGAAGCTGGCGCCTTCCTTCACCGCCATGCGCGAGGATGTGGGCCGGGTGACGCAGAAGCATCCGGGCTCTGCCGAGAACGGCGCAGTGTACAACCATGCCGCAGCTTTCTACATCTATGCGCTTTACGCGGTAGAGGAGAAGGAGAACGCCTATCGTCTGCTTCGCAAAATGCTTCCGGGACCGACCGAGGCCGACATCCTGCAGCGCGGACAGCTGCCGGTGTTCATCCCGAACTATTATCGCGGCGCCTATCGCCAGTTCCCGCGGACGGCTGGACGTTCGAGCCATCTGTTCAACACCGGCACGGTGCCCTGGGTGTACCGCTGCCTGATCGATGGGCTGTTCGGTCTGCAAGGCCGCGTAGACGGCTTGCAGGTGAAGCCGCAGCTTCCGGCGGAATGGCAGCGGGCGAAGGTGAAGCGGAGCTTCCGTGGCGCGGAGCTGAACGTCGTCATGAAGCGCGAAGCCGGCGTGAGCCAGACGGAAGTATCCGTGAACGGCGTTCCGGTGCCGGACGGCATCATTCGCGACATCACGCCGGGAGCCGCGTACGAAGTAACCGTGTCGATTCCGGCTGCGCAATAACGCAGTAGGGATAACGAGAGACAGCCTGCCTTCCCTCGCAATGAGGGCGGGCAGACTGTCTTTTTGCTGCGCTTATAATGGCGTGAAGAAATTTTGGGTGTAGTAGAGATGGTAATCGCCGCCGAAGTGAACGCCGACGCCAAGGCGCGTGAGATCCGCATCCAGAATGTTGACGCGATGCCCCCAGGAATTCATCCATCCGGCATGCGCGAAGAGCGCGCTCATCTGTCCGGCTGCGATATTCTCCGCTGCGGCGCGATAGGCGATCTTATCCGCGTCCATCCGGTCGAACGGCGACAGGCCATCCGGATTCTTATGGTCAAAATAGTCGCGGGCCGCCATATCCTTGCTATGCTTGCGTGCCGTGTCCGCGATTCCGTCATGCCATGCGAGCGGTGCGAGCCCGTTCCGCGCGCGCGATACGTTCGCCAGATCGAGAATTTGCTTCTCGAACGCGCTGCGCAAAGCTTCGCTGAAGGCCGGATAAGGCCGCGTCTGCGCCGTCTCGACCGCCTTGTCGATCAGCAGGACGGCGGTCGCCCGCTGCTTGTCATGCTCGTCGAAGAATACCGTCGCGTAATACTTGTCATCGATGAGGAATAGGTTCGCTTCCTCGTTGTTGTCGGTCACGATCGTGTTGCCCTTGATCAGCTCGACCGGCTTGCCGTAAGCCTTCTTCACGTCTGCCGCAGCCGTGCCGGACTGGATGCCGTCCGTCGTGCTCCAATTCGCGGCGTTCGTGTACAAGCCCACGACGCGTCCTTTCTGGATGCCGACTTGAACATAATCCTTGTAGTCTTGATTGTAGACGTACCATTGGAAGCCGTATTCGCTGGCATCCTTCCTCGCCGGCTGGCCGAGCTTCGCGAGCACCGATGCCTCCGTGTCGCCGAGCTGAATCCCTCCGACGACGAAGCGCGCTCGCTCGGCCTGTACCTGCGCTGGCGCGGGTTCGACGCTGCTCACATTGTTAATTGTCAGCCGCTGGTCCGCCATATTCTTGATGAATTGCAGCGCCTCGACGCGCTTCAGCGTAGCACCCGCGTCGAAGCCTGCGATCGTGTTCGAGGTTTTGCCGTTCGCCAGCTTGCGGTCCAGCAGATAGGCGATCGCTTCGCGCTCGCTGGTTGCGGCGCCTTGCGTGGCCGCAATAATGCCGGCGACGCTGCCGCGGGTGAAGTCGAGCGGATCGGAGGAATGGATCAGCGGCCAGTCCTGCTCGGCGGCATAGGCATAGTAGGGTGCATGCCATAGGTCGCCTGGCTGGGCAGCTGGCAGCTTGATGCCCGGGTATGCCCGCAGCAGCATGCTGAGGAACTCCGGTTCGCTGACCGTCTTGTCCGGCTTGAAGGTACCGTCCGCATAGCCGTTCACGATACCTTGCTCGACAGCCCATTGGATCGCGGGGGCTCCCCAGTGACCGGCGATATCCTTGAATGCCGCCTGCTGGTTCGATGCCGCAGCGGCTTCTCTCAGTTGACCGGCAGGCAGCATGCTTGCGATCGTCAAGCAGAATGCCGCAAGCAATGCTAGGCTGATAAGTCTGAACTGCATGGTGCGCATATGCAATTCCTCCTTCATAATCGAGCTCCGTATACCTTTCACTATACTACATTCTAGCATTGATCAGAATTAGTAGATGCAGGGAGAGTCGCGTTCCTCAGCGATTGGCATTCGAGCATCCCCCAACCGTAAGCTATAATGATAATAGGGATCGTCATGAAAGGAGTGCCTCATGCTTGTTCAAACCTTTACCCCGTTACTGATTTTGCAGCCCTATATCGAAGGCATTCAGGTGCAAGAGGATTGGAATGCGGTGAATTTCTCCAATCGGAATCCGGTCAAAGTGTTGCCCAGCACCATGACGATCATCGGTATCCAGTACGGAGAACCCATGAAGTTACTGGAGAATCAAATGGCTGTCTCCATGGGCTCCAGTGGGATCACCGGCCTACATGCGAAAGTAAAAGAATACGTCGGCACGGGTGCAATCGGAACCGTTATCCTATCCTTCAAACCCGGAGGCTTGTCCCGGTTCACGCGGTATCCGCTTCATGAATTTCAGAATGCGGATGTTCCGCTGGAGTTTGTTTTTCCCCAGCAAATCGTCAGTGAGATGGAAGAGAAGCTGGCCGCTGCGTCTGATGCGGGCGAACGTGTCGGCATTGTGCAGCAATTCCTGCTGTCGGTGCTGCGGGATCAGGAGGAGGAGCTTCTGATCCAAGCGGCGGCAGATGCGATCCTGCAACAACGAGGCTCGCTGTCGATTGAACGGTTGGCCGCGCAGCTTTACGTGAGCCAACGCACGCTGGAACGGCGCTTCAATGCCTTGATCGGCGCGTCGCCCAAACAATTCGCGAGCATTGTCCGCTTCCAGCAAACGATTCGGTTGCGCAACGCCGGCTGCGATTACCTGGATATCGTTCACGCTTGCGGCTACACGGACCATGCCCATTTGGCCAAAGACTTCAAATCGTTCGCTGGGATCAGTCCCGACCAATTTTTCCGCAGCGAGGTTCAGCCGGAATTGAAACGATCCATCCAGGGGAATGAGGCCTCGTCCCTCCCCGTTGATAATTTGTACTATTGAGCGACTTACTCAAGCGCGAGCCTTCCGCAGATAGCGGACAGGCTTCTTTTTGCTCAAACAAGGTTGTCGCATTTTTACAATATGCGATCCGGGGGGGATGATACACTTGGGTTATCCATTCAACCCCAAACAAAAGGAGCTGCTTCAACCATGTCCCATTCCGAAACATTGCCTATTGGCAAGGAATACCCGTTCGAATCTCGTTATATGACCGTGAACGGAAGTCAGCTGCATTATATCGACATAGGAAGCGGCGATCCGGTCGTGTTCCTTCACGGCAATCCCACCTGGTCCTACACGTTCCGCAATATCATTCCTTACACGCAAGTCTCCCACCGCTGCGTCGCGATGGATCTGATCGGGATGGGCCGCTCCGGCAAACCGGATATCGGCTATACCTTTCTGGAGCATGTCGATTATGTGACCCGTTTCCTCGAGCAACTGGACCTCGACAACATCACATTTGTCGTCCATGACTGGGGTGCGGCGATCGGCCTGCAATACGCAATGAATCATCCGGATCAGGTCAAAGCCGTTGCGCTGCTCGAACCGCAAGCGTTAGTTCCGAATGCGGCCTGGTCGGACTTCTCGCCGCCGGAAGCCCAGCCTTTATTTCAGAAGCTTCGCGATCCGGAGGAAGGCTGGCCGTTCATGCGGGACAACAGCGTATTCATCGAAGGCATGACGAAAACGATCATTAACCGGCCGATCAGTACGGAAGAACACGAGCACTACCGGGATCCGTTCCGTAATCCGGAGGACAGGAAACCGATGTGGGTATTCCCGAACCAAATTCCGATTGAAGGCCAGCCTTCCGAGGTCGTGGAGGCTGTGAATGCTCGCAACGCCTGGTTCACAGCCTCGCCCATCCCGAAGCTGCTGTTCTACGCGACGCCCGGCTGCACAGTACGCGAGCCGCAGCTCGCATGGTGCCGGAAGCATCTGTCCAACCTGCGCCTGTTCGATATCGGCAAAGGCTTCCACCATCTGGCTGAGGAGAATCCGCACGCGATCGGACAGGAATTGCAGCGTTGGCTGCAAGTGAACGAAATCGGCCATTCGAAAGGATCAGAATGACCAAGTATACCCGACGGGAAGCCCGGAACTTCTTCGGCACGCCGAAAACTGTAAGACTGTCCCGGCACGCTGTAGGTGCGGTCTTTCTCTTCTTGCGGCCGATGGGTTACAATAGGGGCATCAGACAGCGGTAGAAAAGAGGATACGCATGCACAAACAATCGATTTACGGATTAACGCTCGAGCAGTTGACGGACTGGCTTGCGGAGCATGGACATAAGAAATCGCGTGCCTTGCAAGTATGGGATTGGCTGTACCGCAAGCGGGCGGCAGCATTCTCGGAGATGACTGACGCCAATCCGGAACTCGTCCGGCTGCTGGAAGAACACTACGCGATCTGGACGCTGGCCGAGCACACGAAGCAAGAGTCCAAGGATGGGACGGTGAAGTTCCTTCTGAAGCTGGCGGACGGCAACCTGATCGAGACCGTCATGATGAAGCACAAGTTCGGCCTGTCCGTGTGCGTCACGACGCAGGTCGGCTGCAACATCGGCTGCAGCTTCTGCGCGAGCGGGCTGCTGCCGAAGAGCAGAGATCTGACCAGCGGCGAGATCGTCGAGCAGATCATGAAGGTGCAGACGTATCTTGACCAAGCAGGCCGCGGCGAGAAGGTCAGCCACGTGGTCGTCATGGGCATCGGCGAACCGTTCGATAACTTCAAGAATCTCGTGGACTTCCTGCTGGTCATCCAAGACCACAAGGGATTGGCGATCGGACCGCGGCATATAACGGTGTCGACGAGCGGCCTTGCGGACAAGATCGTAGAATTCGCGGATTCGCCGCTGCAGGTCAACCTCGCGATCTCGCTGCATGCGCCGAATAACGAGCTGCGGTCGCGGATCATGAAGATCAACCGGGCGATCCCGATCGAGAAGCTGATGGGGGCCATCGACTACTACTTGAATAAGACGAATCGGCGGATTACGCTCGAATATATTTTGCTGAAGGACGTCAATGACCGGCGGGAGCACGCATTCGAGCTTGCCGAGCTGATCGCGGACCGGCGGCGCCTCGTGAACGTGAACCTGATTCCGTACAACCCGGTGGATGAGCATAGTCAGTATCAGCGGAGCGAACAGGAATCGGTAACGGCCTTCTATGATGTGCTCAAAAAGCAGAACGTCAGCGTCAGCGTGCGCATGGAGCATGGTGCGGACATCGATGCGGCATGCGGGCAACTTCGGAGCAAGCAAATGCAGGCTTAATCGAGGGGGAGAGCGGGATGTCAGTTGGATTGTTGGCGCATCTAGCGGGGAGACAGCCTTATAAGCAGTTAGCGGCCAGCGTAGCGGAGCTGGGCTTCGACTATGTGCAGCTTGCGCTGACCAAGGCGGTCTCGGATGTGGATTGCTCGCTGGGGAAGCTGAGTCCGGGCTTAGCCAATGCGATTGGCGGTGCATTCGCGGATCGGCGCGTCGGCATTGCGGTGCTTGGATGCTACGCGAGCTTGATCGAGCTGGATGACGAGAGCTACCGGCGCAATGTCGAGCGGTTCAAGGAGCATTTGCGGTATGCGCGGCATTTTGGCTGCTCGATCGTCGCCACCGAGGTCGGCGTGCCGCCGACATTGGAGCCGGAGCTGCTGAAGCGGCATGAGGCGCGGCTTGACCGTGCGCTGGAGGAGCTTGTGGAAGAGGCCGAGCGCTGGGGCGTGACGATCGGGCTGGAGGCTGCGCAGCGGCACTTGATCGACTCGGCGGAGACGCTGGCGGCCACGATCGAGCGCTTCCCTTCGTCTTGCGTCGGCGTCGTGATCGATCCGTGCAATCTGCTGAACGAGACGATTGTCGACCGGCAGGATACCGTGATCGAGGAGGCCATGCGCCTGCTGGGACCGCGCATCGTAAGCGCGCATGCCAAGGACGTGAAGCGCGAGCCGGACGGCTCGCTCACCGGTACGGCGGCCGGACTGGGGGAGTTGAATTATCCGCTGTTCTGGGAGCTGCTGGAGCAGCAGAAGCCGCACGGCTTCGTAACGCTGGAAGGCGTCACGGCAGCGCAGATGCCGGAGGCCGCCCGCTTCGTGCGCGAATCGCGTGCGGCCGCGCGGCGGTAATCGCTGGAGCAGGCGAAGGAGCTGCTCATGGGGCCGGTGGAGCGCGGAGCGCGAAGTGCTGCGTGCCGAGCCTTTGAGCGATTAGCGAAGCAATTGCGATGTTAAGGGACATGCATGCGCTAATTATAGGAAAATTCCCCCTTTCCAACCCAATAGTGTATATGATGCGCTAAATAGCGCACGAATGTTCGCAAATTAGCGCATTCACGCCAAATATGGCGTCTGAACGGGCGGAGTCCCTGAAATTAGCGCATGTCGATACGTTAATAACGCATGTGATTCGCTATTGCTTGCGAGCAGACTACTCAGAGCCCTCATTGATCTTGCCGAGGGCTCTTTTGCTTATATAGTTAGTATTCGGCGGCGTGCGAAGTGCGGCGATGAGTAATCATGATGCTGGCGTGTGCGGTGCGGCGGAAAGTGTGCATGATGCTGGCATGTGCGGTGAGGCGGTAAGTAACCATAATGCTGGCGTGCGAAGTGCGGCGGACTCTCGCAGAGCTTGATCGAATTTGTTCGAATCCTGCACAGCAGGTCTCCATCCAGCGTGATACATTCGGGTCAAGGAGAGAGGCATATGGATAGTTATGAACGGACCGAGGCGGTCATACGCTACGTGGAGGACAATATGCTGGCTGTCGATTACGCCGAAATTTCGCGGATCGCCTGCTGTCCGCTGGGGCTCTATCAGCGAATATTCGCGTACATCGCAGGCTTCACGATCGCGGAATACGTGAAGCGCCGCAGGCTGTCTCTAGCTGCCGAGGAGCTGCTAGAGGGGCATGCCAAAGTCATCGATATTGCCGTGAAGTATGGGTATCAGTCGCATGCGGCGTTTACGAGAGCTTTTAAGGAGCAGATCGGGGTTGCCCCATCTCAGGTGCAGACCTCTGCCGATCGCGTTCGTGCCCACCTCTACCCACGTCTGGTCGTACACGATCCTTATGCCTCCTACCGTATGGAGAAGGGGAGGAGAATCATGGCCAAATTAACGAGAATCGAGTACGTGCCGTTCGGCGGCTACACAATGGTCGGCAAGGAAATCCGCACGAAGAACGGATTAAGCGGGGTAGGCGAGTTCTGGCAGCAATGCTTCGCCGAGGGCATGTATGAGCCGCTGATCGCGATGAAGGAGTATCTGCCCGCGGAGATCGATGAGTATGTCGGGTACATGAACGATTACAACAAGCACGAGGATTCCTTCAACTATATCGTCGGCATGTTCATGAAGGCGGATGTCCCCGTGCCGGAAGGCTATGTGGGCTACGATGTCCCGCAGCTCACCGTCGCCAGGGCCTGGATTGAAGGCGAGGAGAACGAGATCTACAACAACGCCTACTTCCTGATTACGGAGGCGATGCAGCAGAACGGCTACGAGGTTGATCTGGACAACTTCTATTGGTGCGAGGTCTACACGGATCAGCGATTCGGCATCCCGAAGGCGAACGGTGCCAAGGTGCTGACGCTGGACTACTATATCCCGTGCATGAAGCGTGACTGAGCGCGGTGGTATAGACGATCGTTCACCCGTATGGGTTAAGATTCGCGTGTCGGATCGTTTTGAACGAATAATCGTACAAAATCCCGAGCTGGACGGTTAAATGGCTGCCTTTGTGTGGAAAATCGTACAAAAAACCCGAGCCGGGCCGTTACAGCTAGCGGATTGTACGAATAATCGTACAAAAACTCGAATTTAGCGGTTGGCGGTTGGTTTTTGTACGAATAATCATACAGGATATGCAGATAAGGCAGCCGATGACGGTGCGTGCCTATGTTGGCCATATGCACCGGGATTTAGAACCACGCCGTTGCAGGAATTGGCACCGTGGCGGCGAATGCAATCTACATCAAGCGTCACGATGAACAAGCCAACCCAAGAGAAAGGAAGGGAACCGCATGACGATCGCACGTCCTCCTTGCTAATCCTTACGTGAGCGTGCACCTCCATCGGAATGGTCTGCAAGCATGAACAATGAGCATGCCAGCAAGGCGACCATTCCATCGATCGAGAGGTGCTACTACCGATGAACATGACACGATTACAGCAACAACTGTCCGCTAACATTCGCAAGCTCTATCTCCTCCGGTTCTTCCACAGCCTGATCCCGGCCTACGTCATCGAGAGGCTCTATTGGGAACAGCGCGGGATGTCGATCCAGGAGGTCGTGTATACCGAGATCATCTTCGCCGTCACGATTGTGCTGCTCGAAGTCCCGCTTGGCATCGCTGCCGATAAGTGGGGACGGAAGAACCTGCTGCTGCTGGACGCCGTGCTGGCCTGCTTCGAATTCCTGCTGCTCCTATTCGCGACGGAATTCTGGCACTTTGCCTTGATCGTCGGTCTGGCAGGGGCCGGCCGCTCGGCCAGCAGCGGGGCTGAGGATGCCCTGCTGTACGAGACCTTGCAAGCGCAGGGGGCAGGGCAGGAACGCCGCTTCGAGCAGCTGCTGGGCCGGCTCAGAGCTTGCGACATCAGCGCGACAATCATCGCCGCCCTGTGCGGCAGCCTGCTGGCGAGCCGGTTCGAGCTGGAACTGAATTATTGGCTGTCGCTCTGCGCCACGCTAACCGCGCTTGCCTTCACCCTCTCGCTGCGGGAGCCGCCGAGAGCGGCAACGGACCCGCTTACGGAGGAAGCAGAAGAACCGTCCGCATTCACGACGTATGTGAAGGACGCCGCGAAGTTTTTCGTCATGAGCCCGGCCGTCTGCTGGGTCGTCCTGAGCGGCATGGTGCTAGGCGTATCCGTCACCTTCGTCGAAGAATTCTGGCAGACCTATCTTGACCGAGCGGGCATCCCGGTCATCTGGTTCGGATTGTTCTCGGCAGGCCTCTTCCTGCTGCAGCTACCGGGCAGTCTGCTCGCGCATGCCTTGATCGGAAGAGCGCGCTATCGCACGATCCTAACGACGGTGCTCGTCATCTTCGCGATCGGGTTCGTGTGCCTATCCGTAGCAACGGCATCTCCGGCTGTCGGCCTCGCCGCGATCGGCGCGATCTGTCTGGCAGCCGGCATTACGGAACCGCTGGTGTCAGGCTACGTGCAGCATCGAGCACCGTCCGCGATGCGCGCGACGATCGGCTCGTTCCAATCCTTCGGGGAGAATGCGGCGATGGCCGTCATTGGCATGGGCTTCGGCTATTTCTCGATGAAGCATGACATCTATGGCGGCTTCGGCACGCTAGCGGTCTTGTGCGGCGCGTTCCTCGCGTGGTTCTACGCAGTCAGCCGCAGGCGCATGGATGAATGAATAGGAATAGCCTGCTGCAAACAAGCCCCCCGCCGAATAGGCAGGGGGCCATTGCCGCTACATGAAGTCGAAGAAGTAGCGAATCACATGGAAGAAGACCGGCGATGTATAGGTCAAGCTGTCGATCCGGCTTAAGTAGCTCTCCTTCATATTATCTTGCTTGTTGTCGTCGCCGATAAGCAGATCGCGCTTCAGCACGGAGATCGTCAGGCAGCCGAAGAAGCCGCTGAGGCTGATCAGCACGCCGGATAGGATTCCGAAGGTCGCATCGAGCGGTGTCAGGTACGGATAGAGCAGGTACGACGCTGCCGTAGTTGCGACGATCGCGCAGGCGAAGCCTTCCCAAGTCAAGTACGGGTTGGCGGTCGGGACGATGCGGCGCTTGCCGAAATAGAGCGACGCGAGGGCATGAACGACGTCATTGAGCTGCGTCAACACGACAAGGAACAGCACCAGGCCAGCCCCATACTCCGGCGTTGCGAATTGATAGTACGCGAGATGGCTCAGACCGAACACCATCAGCATGAGTCCCCATTGCGTCGAGCTGACATTGCGCAGGAAGCCGACGGTCCCCTTGTTGATCAGCCGCGGCAGCGGCAGGAACAAGAAGACATAGATTGGGATGAACACGATGAACATCCCGTACCATTCGATGTAGATCCAGTAGAATTGCACGGGTATGGACAGGTACGCCCACAAGAATAGCCGTCGGTCCGTCCGCCTGGACCGGATCATCGAGAAGTATTCCTTCAGCGCGAAGAACGTAAGCACCATCAGGGAGAGCAGCGAGACGATCGGATTGAACAGCGTCGCGAGGCAGAAAATCACGAACATGCCCCACCACGTCTTAATGCGCTGGCCGATCGCGGAATAATCCTTATCGGCGTGCTGCCGGCTCACCACCAGATAGGCGAGATGAATGACAGCCAGCGCAGCGAGGCATATGCCTAACGTATATAATGAGCTAATCATAGCGATCACCTGCTTTATCATAGGGTAGTATGGTGTTATTCTCAAAGTTCGGTTGTCAGTACCGAGAAGGTTGGACGATGGTAGCAATTGAGGAGCGGAGTGTAGACAGATCTACATGAGCACCGGAAATTGCGCCAGCGTTCAAGATTCGATGCCGAATAATCTTCGAAGCATAACTTCGTAATGACAGGCGAACCCAATATGTTAATATTATGAAGGAAGACCAGATACATGTTAAGGGGAATCTCGGATGGAAGCTGAACGCTCGGTCTATATTCTACTCACCAATACCGGTACGCTTTTCACGAAGACCATCCAGACTTACACCAAAGCGCCTTACAATCATGCCTCGATCTCCTTCGACCGCGAGCTGTCGGAGCTGTACAGCTTCGGGAGGAAGAATCCGAATAATCCCCTGAACGGCGGCTTCGTGAAGGAGGATATCCAGACCGGCACGTACAGCAAGTACCCGAATACGACATGCGTCATCTATGAACTGCGCGTATCGGACCGCGAAGTCGCGAAAATGAAACGCGTGCTGCAATTGTTCATCCGAATGCGGCAGAAGTTCTTCTATAACCTCCTCGGCGTCATCGGCGTCGCGCTCAAGGAGCCGGTCGAGTTCAGCAATTCCTACTTCTGCTCGCAATTCGTGGCCGAGATTCTGAAACGCTCCGGCATCCGGCTGTGGAATAAGCTGCCCGCCCTCGTTACGCCGGATGATTTTCGTCAGAGCGAGCGTCTCCACCTGATCTATGAGGGCAAATTAAGCGAATATAAGCCATCCGCTGAGTAGGGTGGGACAGGGCTGCTTCCGAGGTGTTCCGGAGGCAGCTTCTTTGTTGTTGACTTTTATTATAAACGATAATATGGTTATAGTACACTAGTTAAATAGTGCACTGGTTCTCCAAGGTGAAGGAGGGTTGGACGATGCAGCTAAATTTTAACAGCCCGAAGCCGATCTACATGCAGATGGTTGACGAGGTTAAGAGGGCATTGGTGCGCGGCGAACTATCGCCAGGCGATAAAATCCCTTCGCATAAGGAGAGAGCGCAGATGTCGCAAGTGAATCCCAATACGGTCCAGCGCGCCTATCAGGAGATGGAGCGGGAAGGGCTGACCGAGACGCTGCGCGGTCAAGGGACGTTCATCCGGCATGATCCGGAGATGCTCATGCGGATCCGTTCGGAGATGGCGCATGCAGCCGTCCAGCAGTTCATCGAAGAGATGCGCGGTCTCGGCATCGATGCCGAGGAGACGGAACGGCTGCTGCGCAAGCAATTATCCGACAAGGGCGAGGAGGGATAGACGATGGCAACCGAACAGACTTACATGATCGAATTGGAGGGCGTGCATAAGCGGTACCTGCTGAAGCAGGCATTAAGCGATATCGATCTTAGGATTCAGAGAGGGCGCATCGTCGGCCTGCTCGGTCCGAACGGGAGCGGGAAGTCGACGCTGCTGAAGCTGCTGGCTGGCTTGGTCCACCCGACGGCAGGCGCGATTCGCGTCAATGGCAGCCCGCTTACCGTCCAGCACAAGCAACAAATCGCGTATTTGCCGGAGATCGACCATCTCTACGGATGGATGACGGTGACGGAGACGCTGCGGTTCATCTCCGGATTCTACGCCGACTGGCAGGCGGATAAGGCAGCCGACATGCTGATCGCGATGGACCTGGAAGGCAACCAGAAGGTGCGGAACCTGTCCAAGGGGATGCGGGCAAGGCTGAAGTTGGTCGCGGCCATGTCGCGCAACGTGCCGCTCGTCTTGCTCGACGAGCCGTTCTCGGGCATCGATCCGCCTTCGCGCGGCGCAATCATACGGTCGATCATTCGCGAGTTCCAATCGGACGATCAGACGATTCTGCTCTCGACGCATTCCGTGGCAGAATCGGAACCGATGTTCGACGACGTGATTTTCCTGCAGCAGGGCCGCGTCAAAGTGTTCGACTCCGCGGAGAATCTGCGGTCCGAATACGGCTGCTCGCTCGAGAACATATGGGAGAGGGTGTACGCATAGATGGCATTCCGTCGATTGTTCAACAAGGAAGCGAGAAGCCTGTTTCCCTTATATGCCGTATTCTTAGCGGCGGTTATCCTGCTGCACTTCTTCATCCTCTATAAGAGCAGCAAGTGGGACGACGATGCCTTCGTCGTGCTGGCGGTTGTCCTCCCGGGGTTGTTCGCCGCCGTGATCGCGATTGGGGCCGGCTATTATCAGCTGCAGTCCGAGTGGAGGACCAATTCGATCTATCTCCTCATGTCCTTGCCTGTCCGCGGCTGGCGGATATTGCTGGCCAAGCTGACAGCTAATATGGTCCTGCTGATCGGCACGACCGTAGGAATGGCGGCAAGCTTCGTACTCATCCTGCTGCGGGACAAGTGGCCGGAATGGCGTGCTGCAGACGCGGTATCGCCGGCGCTGCCGACGTTGCTCATTGCAGTCTTGCATATCTTCTGGATAAGCGCGCTTGTCTTGTTCTTCCTGCTGGTAC